>NZ_CAXUBY010000038.1:0-28324 GCF_964249515.1 Eubacterium sp. 3_1_31 | reverse complement strand
TTTTATTTTTAAAGGCTCATCGCTAAAGCTCTACGGAACCCCCAGACTATCTGGGGGTTTTCTCATACAAAAAAGTCTTAATCCTATTCTGTTAATAAATAGGATTAAGACTTTTTCATACATTTACGCTTATCAGCTTTTTAATATACGGCCTTGCTCTGCCATCCTTTATAAACACCTTGATAAGCTGTGGCAACATCTGCCAGATAATAAACATTGGACATCAGTTTTACCTTATCCATCGGTGTGATATGAAGAACGATCAACTCAAATTCTTCACTGCCTCTGGTAATAACATATCCACGATTTATCACAACGCTTTTAAACTGGTTCATGCTCTCTTCATCTTGAAATTTTACGACATGCTGTACAGGGCGTTCATGATCATGGACATCCCCTTTTTGCTCCAGTGCTTCCATTCGTGCATCGGTATCTTCTTTCAATAATGCCATTTCTGCTCTGGTCAGATGCGTAAACATTTCATCATACTCTTCTTGTGTTTCCTCTTTTGCTTCATCATCCGATGTGCTTTGCACATCTTCAAATTCATCCAGACTTTCATGAGCCTCTTCAAATGCTTCATTCACTTCTTCACAACAATGTTGTGGATCACTGATCGGTGCTTCTTCAGCTGCATCTTCATTATCTTCAGGCTCATCATCGTACAGCAAACCCTGATCTAAATCAATAATTTGTTTTTCTTCTTCTTTTTTCATTTTGTAAGCAATAAGAGCTGCTGCGCTCCCTAAAACAGCTAAAATTGGAAATATCTTTTTCATTTTATCACCACTTTCATGTTTCTATTGTATCACACTTCAAAGAAAAAAATACATAGAAACTACTTTTTTCTGCTGATCCCTACACCATCTCCAAAATCATAAAATGTCGTATCATAATCCTCACGCTTTTTTAAATACTCAACAAATCGACTGATTTTGGTGACAAGCTGTCGCAGATTCCGATTTTTAATCCGTTCCTGATGTTCGACATACCCATGGAACTTAAGATTATCAGTAATGACATAACCATCTTTTATAAGATTCTTCTCATAGCGTTCAAAAAACTTTATATATTGCGCCTTTGCAGCATCGATAAACAACATATCAAATGATCCTTCCACGGTGGTTTCTAAAGCATCTCCATAAAGCAGTGTGATACGTTCTTCTAAATGTGCTTTGCGTACGTTTTCAACCGCTTTTTGATAGCGTTCCTTATCGCGTTCAATCGTCACGACGTGTATTTGTTCATCCAACAAAGCCATACGAATAGCAGAATATCCAATAGCACTGCCAATTTCAAGAATGTTCGTTAAATGGTGTTGCTGAATAAACGCACATAGAAAGGCAATTCCTTCCGGCTGCATGATTGGGACATTGTATGTTTTCGCATAGTCCTCCATCTCTTCAATTAGTTCCATGATCTCACCTCACTCAATTAGTTTTCGCTGTTGTCTTTTTATCCTCTGTTTTCTTTTTATCCTTATCTTTATCATTAAGATTGACTGGTTTTTTACCCACATGAACTTTAAAGGTTCGTACACTGCGATTTCCACTTTTATCTTTCGCAATAACGCGTATTTTATGATCGCCAGATTTTTTTGTATCCACATTGCCTTCAATACGATAATAATTATTTTGTAAATCCGTTGCTGTAGTATAAAGCAATGGTCCATCAACCGGATCGCTGACACTGATAATATTATCTTTGATATCAAATGTACCATTATACGGTATTGCTATACGTTCTTTTTTGAGAATGATTTCCGGTTTTTGTGTATCCTTCACAGTTATCTTTAAATGAATGTTTGTTTTCTCTCCATCTGCGACCACCGCATAAACAAGATCCTGTTCCCCGCATGCATGTACATTTAATTTAGGATAGGTAACAATGACGCCATCTGTATTTTTTACTAAGGCTTTACTCGTGATTGTGGTATTCCCATATTCCACTTCTGTAGCATTTTCAATAAAGTTTATCTTTGATGAAGACTTATGATACTTCTCAAAAAGGATAATTCCAATGAGCACCCCTGCCACAAATAGCATTATAAAAAATTTCTTTTTGTTCGTACTATTTTTGATCATTGTGTACCTTCTTTCATTTTCATTCATTTCATCTCAAATTGTATCATGGTTTTTTGCGGGAAACAACTTAATAGTGCTTAAGAAAACGACACCATGTCTCCATGATGTCGTTAGCTTTTTTATTTTACGAGTTCAATGATTGCCATAGGAGCAGCGTCACCACGACGTACTCTTGTTTTCACAACTCTTGTGTACCCACCATTACGATCTTTGTAAGCAGGTCCGATTTCGTTGAACAGTTTTTGTAAAGCTGTCTGACCTGTTTTTTCGTCTACAACAACGTCGCGAACGAATTTAGCAGCCTGACGGCGAGCATGTAAATCACCGCGTTTTGCTAAAGTAATCAGCTCATCAACAACAGAACGCAGTTCTTTTGCTTTCATTTCAGTTGTTTCAATCTGACCATAAGCGATCACTGATGTAGCCATGTTACGTAATAAAGCTTTACGGTGGTCAGCTTTACGTCCTAATTTACGATTCCACATTGGTTGTTAGCCTCCTTTGCGAATAATATTATTCGTATGATTTAAAGTTTAAGCCTAAATCATACAATTTATCTTTAACTTCTTTGAGTGATTTCTTACCTAAGTTACGTACTCTCATCATTTCATCTTCTGTACGCTGTGTTAATTCTTCGACGGTCTGAATGCCAGCGCGTTTCAAACAGTTGTAAGAACGTACAGACAGATCGAGATCTTCGATCATCATGACAAGACCCTTGTTCTGCACTTCACCCTGAGCTTCCTTCATGACAGATTCCATATCATTGACAGCTTCATCAACGTTTGTCAGCAGTTCCAAATGATCAATCAGAATCTTTGCTGATAATGCTAATGATTCCGCAGGACTGATGGAGGAATCACTCCATACTTCCAAAGTCACTTTATCATAATTGGCATTCTGACCAACACGTGTAGGATCTACAGAGTAAGAAACCTTTTCAATTGGTGTATAGATAGAATCCGTATAAATGATTCCTAAAGGCTGATTTGGAGTCTGATACAGCTGTTTGTTTGTGTCAGCATTTACATATCCGCGGCCAACACGCGCCTGCAGTTCCATTTCCAACATTCCGCCTTCTTCCAGAGTACAGATGTGCAAATCCTTGCTCAGCACTTCTACGCCTTCTGGACAGTAGATATCTGCACCGGTAACTTCTCCAGGACCTTGTTTTGAAATACGCAATGTATAGATCTCATCATCCTGAATTTTCATGACCAGTGTCTTGATATTCAGGATCATGGTCGTTACATCCTCAACGATTCCTGGAATAGATGTAAACTCGTGGTAAACCCCGTCAACTTTAATTGAAAATACGGCAGCTCCCGGTAAAGAGGAGAGCAAAACACGTCTTAGTGCATTCCCAATAGTTGTTCCGAAACCTCTCTCTAAAGGTTCAAATACAAACTTACCGTAGTGTTTAGATTCATCGTATTCTTTAACTTCAAAATGTGCACGTTCGAATTTTTGCATAGTATACCTCCTCAATTAAGCTTATGATTAACCACGTGGTCGTTTAGGTGGACGACAACCGTTGTGTGGAATAGGAGTTACATCGTTGATCATTGTAATTTCTAATCCCGCAACCTGTAAAGCTCTTACAGCTGCTTCACGTCCAGGTCCTGGACCTTTAACGTTTACTGATACTGTTTTCATACCATTTTCTATTGCTGCTTTACCTGCAGCTTCTCCAGCCATCTGTGCAGCAAATGGAGTGGATTTACGTGAACCCTTGAACCCCAGTGCTCCAGCGCTGGACCATGCTACAGCGTTTCCATTTTCGTCAGTAATAGTAACGATGGTATTGTTAAAAGTTGAATGAATATGAGCACATCCACGAGCAATATTCTTGCGTGCTTTACGTTTACGTGCGCCCGCTTTTACGTTTTTTGCCATTTTAATTTCCTCCTATCGTCCTATTTCTTTTTGTTTGCTACTGTACGAACTGGACCTTTACGCGTACGAGCATTTGTTTTTGTTCTCTGTCCGCGAACCGGTAAACCTTTACGGTGACGGATTCCGCGGTAGCATCCGATTTCCATCAGACGCTTAATGTTTAATGCAACCTCACGACGCAAATCACCTTCTACTTTGATAGAATCCACTTCGTTACGGATGGCATTAATCTGTTCGTCAGTTAAATCTTTTACACGGATATCTTCGCTGATTCCCGTTTTTGCCAGAATCTGTTCCGCAGTTGGGCGGCCGATTCCGTAAATGTACGTTAATGATACTACTACGCGCTTGTCGCGTGGTAAGTCAACACCTGCAATACGAGCCATTTTACATTACACCTCCATTAGTTTCCTTGTCTTTGTTTGTGTTTTGGGTTTTCGCAAATGACCATGACACGGCCTTTACGTTTGATAATGCGGCACTTATCGCATATTGGTTTGACAGATGGTCTTACTTTCATGCGTCTTCCTCCTTATTCACGACTTATTTGTGTCGGAATGTAATTCGCCCACGTGTTAAATCATAAGGTGAAATTTCAACGGTTACACGGTCCCCTGGTAAAATGCGGATGTAGTGCATGCGGATTTTACCAGAAACGTGAGCCAGTATTTCGTGTCCGTTTCCCAATTTCACTTTGAACATTGCGTTTGGTAAAGTATCAATTACTTCGCCATCCATTTCAATAACATCTTGCTTACCCATTACTTGGATGTTCCTCCTCTTTTATCTCTGTGAGTATTTCATACCCTTTTTCTGTGATCACGATCGTATGCTCGTAGTGAGCTGCCAAGCCACCATCTTTGGTGACGACACCCCAGCCATCCGCAAGTGTTCGTGTATGTGGCCTGCCTGCTAAAACCAACGGTTCGATTGCAAGCGTCATGCCTTCTTTAAGCAGAATGCCATGACCTGCCGGGCCGAAATTTGGAACTGTCGGATCTTCATGGACGGAAGTTCCAATACCATGTCCTGCATAATCCCGTGGCAAAGAAAAGCCATGCCCAAAGACATACTCTCCGATTGCATGAGATATATCAGTTAGATGATTCCCAGCCTTTGCCATTTTTAAACCTTCATATAAAGATTCTTCGCTAATTCTCAGAAAGGCTTTTGTTTCCTCGCTGATATTACCGACAGCATATGTCCATGCTGAGTCACCATGATACCCTTGATAACAGGCACCGATATCTACTGAAACAATGTCCCCGTCATGTAACATCGTATCATCTGGGACACCATGTACCATGACAGAATTTACAGATATACATGCAGCAGCTGGAAACCCGTATAAACCCTTAAATGACGGTATCCCGCCATGTTTTCGTATCGTGTTTTCCACGATTTCATTGATTTTTTTCGTAGTGATTCCAGGCTGTATAACTGTTTGCGCTGCACGATGTGCAAGCGCAACAATTATACCTGCTTTTTTCATGAATGTCAACTCCTGATTTGACTTCGGAATGACCATTTTAGTCCTCCAACGCTTTCAGGACATCGCTCCAGACGTTTTCGATTGGTTGATCGGCATTGATTCTTGCGACAATTCCTTTCTGCTCATAGTAATCCAGAACAGGAGCTGTCTGTTTGCTGTATTCATCCAGTCGTACGGTAAGACTTTCTACCGTATCGTCTTTTCGCTGATATAGATCTCCACCACATACATCACATTTACCTTCTACCATAGGAGGTTTGGATTGTAAGTGATAGATCTCTCCGCACTCTTTACAGAGACGGCGGCCGGTGATTCTGCCAGCCAGAACATCAAAGGGAATATCCATGGCAATGACTTTGTCGATGGATAATGCCCCATCGCCAGCCAATGCATCAAAGGCCTTTGCCTGTTCTAAAGTTCTTGGATAGCCATCTAGAAGAAAGCCGTTTTTCTTATCTTCCAGTTTATCCAGATAGCTTTTCACCATATTGTTTACCAGTTCATCAGGGACGAGCAGTCCTTTGTCCATATAGCTTTTCGCTTCAAGACCAAGTTCTGTACCATTCCCGATTTCACTGCGGAAAATATCTCCTGTTGAAATATGATTCACATTAAATTTTTCAACGATTTTTGCGGACATCGTACCTTTACCGGCACCAGGACCGCCCATAATCAAGATATTCATAGGTTCACCTTCTATCTCTGAAGAAATCCACGGTAGGACTTCTGCGTCAGACGACCTTCGATCTGTTTCACGGTTTCCATTGCAACACCTACGACGATGATGATACCAGTACCGCCGATACCCATAGAGCTAGGCAGATTTGTAAATAATGGAAGAGCATGAGGCAGAACTGCGATGAAAGCCAGTCCAATTGCGCCTAATACCGTGATTCTGTTTAATACCTTGTTAATGTAATCTTTGGTTTCCGTACCAGGACGGATACCAGGGATATATGTTCCTGATTTACCTAAGTTCTCGGCAATCTTTTCCGGATCTACCTGTAACTTCGTATAGAAGAAGGTAAATAACAGAATCAATACCACATAGATAACCAGGCTCACTGGTGTTTGCATACCCAGGTAATACTCTACGGTACTTACCCATTCAGCAGCCGTTACCATCTTAATGATGGAAAGTGGCGCCACCATGATAGCAGAAGCAAAGATAACAGGAATTACACTGGCTGAATTGATTTTCAGCGGCAGGTATGTCATGTCTTTCTTGCGTGTTGTTACCGTGCTGGATGTATACTGAATTGGAATCTTACGTTCCGCTGTCTGCATGAAGACAACAAAGATGATGATCAGCAGATAGCATAACAGGAAGCCGCCAAAGCTCAAGATTCCATTAAAGGTTGCAGAACTGCTGGATGTATCGACAAGCGTTCCCCAAGCTGTTGCGAACTGATGTGGAAGTCTTGCGATAATGCCAGCGGCGATGATCATAGATACCCCATTGCCAACACCCTTCATCGTAATACGGTCACCGATCCACAAGATGAACATGCTGCCACCTGTTAAGATTGTTGCAATATAAAGGATGCTTGACCAACCATTGCCATTGACCAGTAAATCCGGATAGCTTCTTGAAAAGCCATATATTAGCGTTGAAGCCTGGAAGAAGCTCAAGACAACTGCCAGGTAACGTGTATAACGATCAATTTGTTTTTTACCGGATGCGCCGCCTTTGGCAAGTTCTGTCAAAGCCGGAATAACATCCATGGATAATAACTGAATAATAATAGATGCGGTGATGTAAGGGCCGACTCCCATAGCAAAAATGGACATCTGTTCCAGACCTCCACCACCAAGCAGGTTGATCATATCAAGCAGTGAATTGCTGGATTTCGTCAGCGATGTCGTATCTACGCCCGGTACAGTGATTGCTGTACCAAAGCGGAAGATAAACAACATGGCAAGAGTAAAGAATATTCGATTACGAATATCTTTATTCTTGAACATGCTGGTAATCGTGCTAAGCATACTAGATAACCTCTGCTTTTCCGCCTGCTTGCTCGATTATCGTTAAAGCTGATTTAGAGAACTTGTTAGCTTTCACTGTCAGTTTCTTTTCTAATTCACCTTCGCCTAAGATCTTGATTCCATCTAATTCTTTTCTTACCAGACCGCATTCAATCAACAGTTCTGGAGTTACTTCCGTACCATCTTCAAAACGATTTAAAGATGCTACATTTACGATTGCATACTCTTTACGAGTAAAGTTTGTAAAACCACGTTTAGGCAAACGTCTTGCTAATGGTGTCTGTCCACCTTCAAAACCTAAGCGAACGCCTCCGCCAGATCTTGCTTTCTGACCTTTATGTCCTTTACCAGCAGTTTTACCGTTACCAGAAGCATGACCGCGTCCTACACGGTAGCTTGCTTTTCTGGCACCTTCTGTATATGTCATTTCATGTAATTTCATGTTCTAATTCCTCCTGTTAACCGCGAATTTCTTCTGGTTTTTTACCACGGAGACGAGCAACATCTTCAATCGTTTTCAGATCTTTTAATGCTGCAATCGTAGCACGAACCATGTTGATTGGCGTACGGCTTCCCAGACATTTAGACAGGATATCGTTGATACCAGCCAGTTCCAATACGGCACGTACAGGACCACCAGCGATAACTCCGGTACCTTCTGTAGCAGGGCGCAGGAAGATTTCTCCAGCTCCGTAACGTCCAGTGATTTCGTGAGGAATGGTAGTTCCTACGATAGGTACGTTGAATACGTTTTTCTTAGCGTCTTCAACAGCCTTTTTAATAGCATCAGGAACTTCGTTTGCTTTTCCTGTACCAAAGCCGACACGGCCTTTTTTGTCACCGATGACAACCAATGCAGCAAAACGGAAGCGGCGTCCACCCTTTACTACTTTAGTTACACGGTTGATGGTAACGACGCGTTCTTCAAATTCTTTTTCAACGTCGCGATTTCTTCTTGGTTTACGTTCCATTCGCATAACCTCCTAAAATTTCAAGCCGGCTTCTCTAGCCGCTTCAGCCAAAGCTTTAACTCGACCGGTGTAAACATATCCACCACGGTCAAATACAACATTTGTGATATTCTTTTCAAGTGCGCGTTTCGCAACCTCAGCGCCAACGGTTTTGGCAGCTTCAACGTTACCACCGTTTTCCAGTTTCATTTCAACACTGCTAGCGGCTACTAATGTAGTACCGTTAACATCATCAATGATCTGCGCGTGAATGTGGCTGTTTGAACGGAAAACGTTCAGGCGGGGACATTCAGGAGTACCGCTGATTTTGGTACGAACACGCAAGTGACGGCGTAAACGCTCATCATTTCTAGATACTTTCTTAAGCATTGTTCAATTTCTCCTTTCCCACTATTTCTTACCTGCTGTTTTACCTTCCTTACGACGAACATATTCACCTTTGTAGCGAATACCTTTGCCTTTGTAAGGTTCTGGTTTTCTTACAGCACGAACATTTGCAGCGAATTCACCGACACGCTGTTTATCAATTCCGGACACTTTAATAGCTGTCGCAGAAGTACATTCTACGCTCAATCCTTCTTCGATAGCAAATTCAATTGGGTGGGAGTAACCAACATTCAGTGTCAGTTTCTTACCGCTTACGGCAGCACGGAAACCGATACCAACCAATTCCAGTTCTTTGGAATATCCGTTAGTAACACCTTCAACCATGTTAGCCAGCAGAGCACGTGTAGTACCATGCAGCTGTTTTGTGTGTTTCTGTTCGTTTGGACGTGTTACGCTCAAAACGTTTTCTTCAATTTTAATACCCAATTCCGGGTTAAACTGACGAGTTAAAGTTCCCTTAGGTCCTTTAACAGTCACCTCATTCCCAGCAGCGATGTTTACTTCAACGCCAGCAGGAATGGTAATCGCTTTATTACCGATACGTGACATTCTTCTTTACCTCCGTCTAGATTACCACACGTAGGCGATAACTTCGCCACCAACGTGTTTAGCTCTAGCTTCTTTATCTGTCATTAAACCATGAGATGTAGAGATGATTGCAATACCCAGACCGTTCAATACGCGAGGAACTTCGTCCACTTTTGCGTAAGCACGTAAACCAGGTTTAGAAACTCTCCGTATTCCATTGATTACTTTTTCGTTGTTAGGTCCATATTTCAGTGTAACATTGATGGTTTTCTTAACGTCACCTTCAACGTTGTAATCTGTAATAAAACCTTCTTCTTTTAAAATCTTTGCGATTTCGATCTTTTCTTTATTTGCAGGTACTTCTACAACTTCGTGACGAGCCTGAACTCCATTACGAATTCTAGTCAGCATATCTGCAATCGGATCTGTCATTATCATCATGACTGTATTCCTCCTATCTGATTACCAGCTCGCCTTTTTTACACCCGGAATCTGACCCTTGTAAGCCAGCTCGCGGAAGCAAATACGGCAGAGTTTGTATTTACGTAAAACTGAGTGAGGACGGCCACAACGTTCACAACGTGTGTACTCACGCACCTGGAACTTCTGAGGACGTTTTGATTTATTAACCATTGCTTTTTTTGCCATACTGTAAGTCCTCCTATTTCTTGAAAGGCATGCCTAATTCTTCAAGCAGCGCCTTTGCTTCTTCGTTTGTTTTTGCAGTAGTAACGATAACGATATCCATACCACGTACTTTGTTAACCTTATCGTAGTTGATTTCTGGGAAGATCAGCTGTTCTTTAACACCCAGTGTGTAGTTTCCACGGCCATCGAAAGATGTTGTAGAAACACCACGGAAGTCACGCACGCGTGGCAATGAGATGTTCATCAGCTTATCCATGAAATCATACATCTTCTCTTTACGTAAAGTTACCTTACATCCGATAGGCATACCTTCACGCAATTTGAAGTTTGCGATAGATTTCTTTGCTCTTGTGATAACTGGAGCCTGTCCAGTGATCTGTGCCAATTCAGCTACGGCTTCGTCCAATACCTTTGGATTCGCGATTGCTTCACCGATACCCATGTTGATAACGATCTTATCTACATAAGGAACTTCCATAACTGACTTGTAGTTAAACTTTTTCATTAAGTTAGGCACAACTACATCTGTATATTTCTGATTTAGGCGGTTCATCCTTTAACCTCCCCTACTTAATTTCAGCGCCGGTTTTTTTATAGACGCGAACCTTTGTTTGATTGCCTTTTTTGTCTTCTTTGATTTCAAATCCAACACGGCTGGCTTTCTTAGCCTTGCTATCGTAAGCCATAACATTGCTAACATGGATTGGCATTTCTTTTTCAATAATGCCGCCATCTGGATTAGCCTGAGATGGTTTCAAGTGTTTTTTTACAACATTTACACCTTCAACGATAACTTTGTTTTCCTTAGGGAAAACTTTGGTTACTTCTGCAACAGTGCCCTTGTAAGCACCTGTAATAACCTGAACCTTATCACCTTTTTTGATTTTCACAAAGACACCTCCTTACAGCACTTCTGGTGCCAAAGACACAATTTTCATAAAGTCTTTGTCACGCAGTTCTCTTGCTACTGGCCCGAAAATACGAGTTCCACGAGGTGTGTTATCGTCTTTGATCAGGACAACAGCGTTGTCATCAAATTTGATGTATGTTCCGTTGTCACGGCGAACGCCACGTTTTGTACGTACGATTACACCTTTGACTACGTCACCTTTTTTTACAGTTCCACCAGGAGCAGCCTGCTTAACAGCACAGACAACGATATCCCCGATGTTTGAAAACTTACGAACGCTTCCACCTAAACAGCGGATAACCAATACTTCTTTGGCACCTGTGTTGTCAGCGACGCGTAATCTACTTTCATTCTGGATCATGAATGTCTACCTCCTAGCGCCTACAGCTGTACAGCTTTTTCGACGATTTCAACCAAACGGAAACGTTTTGTAGCAGACAATGGACGAGTTTCCATAATAACTACCTTATCTCCGATTTTCGCTTCATTGTTTTCGTCATGAGCTTTAAACTTCTTAGAATATTTTACACGTTTTCCATATAATGGATGTGTTTTCTTTGTTTCAACGACTACAGTAATCGTTTTATCCATCTTATCGGAAACAACTGTTCCACGATATACTTTACGGTTAGATCTTTCCATAACTTAGTGATCCTCCTTAATCCTGATTGCTAAGCTCGCGCTCAGTCAATACGGTTTTCATACGGGCAATGTCTTTCTTCACGGTTTTTAAGCGTGCAGTGTTCGTCAACTGTCCGGTTGCTTGTTGGAAACGAAGATTAAAAAGTTCATCTTTAAGCGTTTCGATCTGTTGTGCAATTTCAGTGTTACTTAACTCTCTGATCTCTTTCGCTGTCATTATTTCTCTTCTCCTTTTCTAACAAATTTCGTCTTCACTGGCAGTTTGTGAGAAGCCAGACGGAATGCTTCACGTGCAACTTCTTCTGGAACACCAGCAATTTCAAACATCATACGTCCTGGTTTTACAACTGCTACCCATCCTTCAGGTGCACCTTTACCAGAACCCATACGTACTTCAAGAGGTTTTTTCGTTCTTGCCAAGTGAGGGAAGATACGAATCCAAACTTTACCACCACGTTTCATATAACGTGTCATGGCAATACGGGCAGCCTCGATCTGGCGGTTACTTACATAAGCACCAGTGTCAGCCATCAGACCATATTCACCAAAAGATACTTCACGACCGGCTTTCGCACGTCCTTCGTAGCTTAAACGGTGAGGTCTTCTATATTTTGTTCTCTTAGGCATCAACATAATTTAGTTTCCTCCTTCCGCTTTCTTAGGAGCATTTCCAGCAGCGTTGTTTCTCTGGCTGTTGTTGCGGTTACGGTTGTCGTTACGATTTCCGCCACGGTTGTTGCGACGGTTACGACGACGATCGTTCATATTGTTCTTAGGAGCTTCTGGTTCCTGAACCATCTGTCCTGGCAATACTTCACCACGGCAGATCCATACTTTAACACCTAAACGGCCATACTGAGTAGAAGCTTCTTCCCAAGCATAGTCGATGTCAGCACGCAATGTATGCAGAGGTACAACACCTTCGCTATAACCTTCAGTACGCGCCATATCAGCTCCGCCTAAACGTCCAGATACAGCAGTCTTGATACCTTTGGCACCAGCACGCATTGTTCTCTGGATAGCTTTTTTCTGAGCTGTACGGAAGCTTGCACGCTGTTCCAACTGGTCAGCAATGCTTCTAGCAACCAAACGAGCATCCAAATCTGGATTAGCGATTTCCAGAACTTTTACATAGATGTTCTTTCCACCAGTTAATTTTTCCAGTTTCTTCTTCAAGTTTTCAATGTTTTCACCGTTTGTTCCGATGATCACACCAGGACGAGCTGTACGGATCATAATCTCAACACGGTTTTTAGAACGTTCAATTTCAATTCTTGATACGGAAGCTGCCTTCAGTTCAGCGAATAAGAATTCACGAATTTTAACATCTTCCAGTAAAAGATCGGCATAATCTTTGTCAGCATACCATCTGGATTCCCAGTCACGGATAACACCGACACGCATTCCGATCGGACTAACTTTCTGTCCCATGAGCTACCTCCTTAATCACGCTCGTCAACCACAACAGTGATGTGGCTGGTGCGTTTGTGGATCGCACTTGCAGATCCTTTTGCACGTGGCATGAAGCGTTTCAAAGCTACACCTTCGTTTGCATAACATGCTTTCACGTATAATTTTTCTTCATTCATATCGTTGTTGTTAACGGCATTTGCTACCGCTGACTTTAACACTTTTCCTACAGCTTCCGCAGCTACGTTTGGTGTAAACTTTAAGATTGCGGCAGCTTCTTCAACGTCTTTCCCACGAATCAGATCGATTACAAGGCGAGCTTTTCTAGGTGGGATACGTAATGTCTTTGCGCATGCTTTAACTTCCATTCTACGTTTCCTCCTTATCTCTTAGCTTTCTTGTCATCAGCGCCGTGTCCAGCATATTTGCGGGTTGGCACGAATTCACCAAGCTTGTGTCCTACCATATCTTCTGTAACATAAACAGGCAGATGTTCTTTTCCGTTGTAAACGGCAAATGTATGTTCCACAAACTGAGGGAAAATCGTTGAACGACGTGACCAGGTTTTAATAACTTGTTTTTTACCGGCAGCATTCAGTGCTTCTACCTTCTTCATCAGATGGTCATCACAGAATGGGCCTTTTTTCAAACTACGACTCATTTTTCATTTCCTCCTTTGCCTATTTGCCATTACGACGACGAACGATTAATTTCGTTGACGCTTGTTTTGCTTTACGTGTTTTCACACCCATAGCTTTCTTGCCCCAAGGAGTCATTGGTGATTTACGTCCTACTGGAGTACGTCCTTCACCACCACCATGAGGGTGATCGTTAGGGTTCATTACAGAACCACGAACTGTTGGGCGGATACCTCTCCAACGGTTACGTCCGGCTTTACCGTAGTTAACCAGACTGTGGTCTTCGTTTCCGACAGAACCGATGGTTGCGCGGCAGTTAGACAAAATTTTACGAACTTCTCCAGATACCAAACGAACAGTAGCATACTTTTCTTCGATACCTAAGATCTGTGCAGATGCACCAGCGGAACGAGCCAGCTGACCACCTTTACCAGGTTTTAATTCGATGTTGTGGATGAAAGTTCCTTCTGGGATATCTTTCAGTTCCAATGTGTTACCAACTTTGATGTCGGCACCTTCTCCAGAAACAACTGTCATTCCAACAGTTAATCCTTTAGGAGCAATGATGTAACGCTTTTCACCATCTGCATAGTTTAACAGAGCGATGTTAGCGGAACGATTTGGATCGTATTCAATTGTTGCAACACGAGCAGGGATACCGTCTTTATTACGTTTAAAGTCGATGATACGGTAAGCACGTTTGTGTCCGCCACCCTGATGACGTGTTGTAATACGTCCGTTGTTATTACGTCCACCTTTACTATTTAAAGGGGCAAGTAATGATTTTTCTGGTTTGTTTGCTGTAATCTCTTCACGAGATAAGCTGGTCATACCACGGCGACCTGGAGTGGTCGGCTTATACTTCTTAATTGGCATGTGTCAATTTCCTCCTTACGCAATATTTATTCAGGAAATAGCGTTCTTCTTCCTGAGCTTATTTAGCTTCTTCTTCGCCAAACAAGTTGATGTCCTGACCTTCTGCAATTTTTACATAGGCTTTGCGGACAGCTTTTGTTTTACCAACGTATTTACCCATTCTTTTTGTTTTAGGCTTTACGTTAACAACATTAACAGCAACTACATCAACACCGAAGATGCTTTCAACAGCTTGTTTTACCAGTGTCTTGTTAGCGCCTTTTCTAACCTCGAAGGTTACCTTGTTGTCTTCGTCCATGTATCTCATCGTTTTTTCTGTGATGATTGGACGGATAATAATGTCTTTATAGTTATCCATTATGCAAGTGCCTCCTCAACATCTTTCACAGCAGCTTCTGTAAAGACGATTTTGTTAGCATTTACGATATCGTAAACATTCAATCCATCAGCAGTCAGCATCATCATGCTAGGGATGTTGCGCATGCTCAGGAATGCATTTTCAAAATCTTCACCTTCAGATACTACAAACAATGTTTTTCTTGGAGCGTTCAGGTTTGCGATGATTTCATTGAAAGCTTTTGTCTTAGGTGCTTCCAATTCAAACTTATCAACCACGCTCATAGCGTTTTCTGCCACTTTTTCAGATAATACTGATTTCAGTGCCAGACGGCGAACTTTTTTGTTCAGCTTGTATGCATAGCTTCTTGGTGTAGGGCCGAATACCGTTCCGCCACCTCTCCACTGTGTAGCACGGATGGAACCCTGACGCGCACGTCCTGTTCCCTTCTGACGCCAAGGCTTACGACCGCCACCGCGAACTTCTGTACGGTTTTTGGTGTCGTGTGTTCCCTGACGCATGCTTGCACGCTGCATCACAATGGCATCAAAGATACATTGCTGATTTGGCTCGATGCCAAATACTGTATCGGCAAGAGTAATTTCGTGAAGCTCTTTACCAGCTTGGCTTAATACGACCATCTTAGGCATCTTTTATTCCTCCTCTTTCGTGTAATCTACCAAAGTCACAGGAGCTTTATCGCCCTTAGAACATTTAGCAGTGCGTACCATTACTAATCCACGTTTAGGTCCAGGCACGTTACCTTTAATTAATAAGTAGTTGTTTTCAACATCAACTTTAACAATTGTCAGGTTCTGGTTTGTTGTTCTGTAACCACCTTCCTGACCAGCCATGATTGTTCCTTTCAGAATCTTACCCTGGCGAGATGTAATACCGTTGGTAGCCAAAGAACCAATGTGTCTGTGGTGTCCTGAACCATGGCTCTTAGGACCGATCTTCGCGTTGTTACGAACGATCGTACCGTTATATCCTTTACCCTTGCTAGTTCCGATTACATCAACCGTTTCACCAGCAGCGAAGATATCAACTTTAACCTCGTCACCAAGATTTACATCTAATTCGCAATCGCGGATTTCCTGAGCGAAACGCTTAGGAGCCGTGTTAGCTTTTGCCGCATGTCCCTTGCTAGGCTTTGTGCTGCGTGTTTCTTTTACATCTTCAAATCCTAACTGTACAGCTTCGTATCCATCGTTTTCCACTGTCTTTTTCTGTAATACTACGTTTGGTGTAGCTTCAACAACAGTAACCGGAATCAGTGTTCCTTCTTCCGTAAATACCTGTGTCATTCCAAGTTTACGTCCAAGTATACCTTTCATGATGTCACCTCCATTACAGCTTAATTTCGATGTCAACACCACTTGGCAGTTCCAGACGGCTCAATGAGTCGATTGTTTCTGCTGTAGGTCCGACGATCTCAATTAAACGTTTGTGCGTTCTGATCTCGAATTGTTCGCGAGAATCTTTGTATTTGTGTACCGCACGCAGGACTGTTACAACCTGCTTTTCAGTTGGAAGAGGTACTGGTCCAACAATCTTTTTTGCACCGTGAGCTTGTGCTGCCTGAACGATCTTTTCTGCAGAAGCATCCAAGATTCTGTGTTCGTAGGCCTTTAAGCGAATTCTTACGCTATTTTTTGCCATGAATATGTCTCCTTTCGTCTATATCGACTATAGACTCGCTCGATGCGAATTCCCTGACCTCGCCGTCCATGACAACGTTTCTCAGTGGGTCAGCAACCTCGCATGTCATTGCGGTCGTGAGAATATTCTAACACAGTTGAATAGTGAATACAAGCCTTATTTACCGTATTTTTTAACTTTTTTTCAAGGTTTTTTATCATCTTACTTCACATGGTTGCGAGATATAAAATGATAGCGTTTACATGAATTTTCATCCATAAAAGACGGCTATTTTACGATAATTCATGGTCAAAATCGGTAAAAAAACAAAAAAATCTCCTCCTCTAGAAGCCGCTGTGCCTCTTGAAAAGAAGATTCTATATATTCCTGTAAGATGAAATCGTGTTTTTATGTGCACGAAGGCTTTCTATGCAATGCCTTATCCAAAGCTTTCTGTTTATGTCGATGGCACACATCGTAAGTGAAACACTTCTTTATTCTTTATACAGATGATTCGCATTTATTTAAGAAATGGTGATAATTATCCATCAACTGTGCAGCTAAAGATGCTTCTGCTATCTGACGAAGCGCCGCAATCCGCGTTATGCTGCGTGTAAGATACGTACGATAGGCAGCAAGCGCTACCTCCTTCTGCTCACACCAGCGTATCGCATCAATGCCATCACTTTCTATTAGCATACGTTGTAAAGAAATCTTACGGGCTACTTTGGTAACGGCAGGATCATCACCAACCGATGGTCCAATGGTAAACCAGCAATCCAATGCCATATAGTCTTCCAAATAATCATCGCAGGAATACCAATGCACAAGATACGTATTCGGATATTTTCGCAGCAATGATAATGCTTCTTTTTCCATGCCTTTTAGATGTAACAAGATGGGCTTATGTAATTGCTGTCCCAACTGCAGTTGTTTTTCAAAAACTTCCCTCTGCTTTTCCATCGGTGTTTTACACCATACGGAATCTAAACCGATTTCTCCAAGGATCTCTGCTTCTTGCAGAATCGCTAACATCGCTTCCCAAGTTATCGCGTCCGCCTGCCATGGATGAATCCCGGCACTAATTCTAAGCTTTGGATATTGTGCTTGCAGTTCTTTTAGAAAGTGATATTCCTGTGGCGATGCCGCATTTGCTATACCCTCTATCTGATGTTTTTGCATTTCCTTAAAGAACGCTATATCGCTGATATGCAGATGTGCATCATGCATGCGACTCCCCCCTTAATAATGAATAAATTTCTTTTCGCTGTTCGCCTTGTGTAAACAGCCAGTCCCGACTTTTGACTACTTCATGTAAATTGATTTCCTTGACGATAGATGCCGGTGAACCGCCTAAGATCAAGATACGATCTGCCAGATATAAAGCCTCATCAATATCATGTGTTACTAGTAAGGTCGTCTTCTGCAATTCTTTTCGCATCGCTAACAGCCAATCCTGCATATCATTGCGCGTAATGACATCCAAGGCGCCAAAAGGTTCATCTAACAATAGGATATCTGCACTGCAAAGCGCTGTTCGCAAGAAGGCTGCTCGCTGTCGCATACCACCGGATAATGCTTTGGGATAGGCATGCTCATAACCAGCCAAACCAAAAGTCGCAAATTCTTTTAACGCTTGTTGCTGCGCTTGCTTTTTGGCATGGTGCAAGCGACCATACAAGGTCACATTTTCTAAGATCGTATGCCAAGGGAGCAGTAAATCGCTTTGTGGCATATAAGCAAAGTGGGAGGATATGCCTTCTACTTTTTCATCATCTACATAGAAACAGCCTTCTGCAGCTTGTAAAACTCCAGCCAAAATATTTAACAGAGTTGATTTCCCACAGCCGCTAGGTCCTATCAATGCCACAAATTCACCTTCTGCCACCTGTAAGCTGACATGTTCCAGTATTTTTTTATTTTCAAAGGCAATTGCCATATCCTCCACACGCAGTTTCATAAGCTCTCCTTATTTTACAAATTCATTTGTATATTGTTCACTAGCTTTGATCTTTTTATCAATCAGTTTATACTCATACATAAAATCGGTGTAATTATCCCACACTTCATCTTTCATGACACCCCATGTTTTTGCATCCTTACGATATTCCGCACTTAAATACTTCTGGCTTTCTTTTAAGAATGCTACATCGGTATCCGGTAAGATCTTCTTCATGATTTCGGCAGATTCTTCAGGATGATCAATGGCATATTCATATCCTTTTTTCACTGCGTTCATAAATTTCTGTACCGTTTCTGGATCTTCCTTCAACATCTTTTCATTTGTGATAATGACCGGTGTGTAATAATCCAAACGCTTATCTAAGTCCTTTAATGGCATGTAGTTGACATCATAGCCATCCATGCGGCCCTTGATAACTGCCCAGCCTTCAAATTCCCATTGAATATCCACTTTTTTACCTAATGCCGCAAATCCGCTGCCATCAGCTCCTACCATGGTAAGCTTTTTGAAGTCTGCATTTGCTTTGTTCATGACCGCTTTAATAACCGCTTCCTCACTTGGTGCCTGCCAGCCGGCATACACCTTTCCTTCAAAATCCTTTGGCGATTTGATATTTTCTTTCTTTAAAGAAACAAACCCACTGGTATTATGCTGGATAATGGTCGCAATGGCTTTGATTGGCAACACTTCCTCAGCCGTTCTGGCATAGGTGACATCTTCCTGATAGCTGACACCAAATTCACCTTTATTAGCGGCAACCAATACTGCACTCGTAGAATCATCTCCAGGTTCTATGATGTTGACCTTTAGACCTTCCTCTTTAAAATAACCCTTTTCCTGTGCTACATAAAAGCCGGTGTGATTTGTGTTTGGTACATAGTCCAATACTAAAGTAACTTCTTTTAACTCTTTTTTTGCGTTATCTTTTGCAGATCCACAGCCCGCAAGAGATGTAACCATCAACGCAGATAAAGCAAGCAATCCAATCTTTTTCATGTTGTTTTCCTCCCTTCTAGCGTTTATAGGGAAATACGATTCGCTCAAGCAACGTCACTGCCAAATGTAATAACAGACTCCAGAAGATGATAACGATGACACAGGCAAACACTTTATCTAACATATAACCGTTCTTTACCCGAATCATATAATAACCAAGACCTGCGGATGCACTCAGCCATTCACCGACGATAGCCCCGCCGATACAATAGGTCGCTGACACCTTTAACCCAGAGAAAAGGGCTGTTGCGGCTGCCGGTATCTTGACATACGCATAAACTTGCCACTTTTTCGCGCCAAAGCTTTTCAACAGGTTGATCTGATTAACATCCACTTGTGCCAATGCATCACAAAAGGCAATTACGATAGGAAAGAAGCACATAAACACGACCATCAATACCTTAGGTGCCATGCCAAAGCCCAGCCAGATGGTAAACAGCGGTCCTAAGACCATCACCGGCACTGTCTGTGTGACAACCAAATGAGGGAAAATGCTATGCTTAAAGTTCTTTGACAGATCCATGCCAATGGCAATCAAGATAGCAGCCACTGTCGCAATCATCAGACCTGTAACAGCTTCCTGCAATGTCACCATGGAATGCATCCATAATACATCTGCATTCGCAAGCATCGCTTCAACAATCTTACTAGGAGCAGGCAATATGTATAAATCTACATCAAAGATTCTCACACATGCTTCCCAAATACCAAGCGTTGCGAAAAGGGTTATGGCTGGCATTATGTATTTACGATAACGTTTCATCTTGCACCTTCCTTCCTACAAATAAAAAACACCTCAAATGAGGCGTAAGCGAACCAATCTAGTATTTCTTTCTTAGATATGACTCCCTACGCTAGCATTAACTAGATCAGGTCATAAGGGACCATCCATAAGGATATCTCAGCCGTAAAGGCGCCCCTGTCATGACAGTATTATTATACTCTATTCTAAGCGAAATGCAATGCCATCGAAATATTTACCTAAATTTATAAGATGAGACAACTTTTTAATCTTTCCAACTTTTTAATCTTTCATTGTATGTTTTTAATATTATCTATATCACTTAGGGATATCATCGCTATTGTAAAGAGGTTCGTGTGTATTGGCAAAGATAATACCGCTATTGTAAAGCGATTCATGTGTATTGGCAAAGATTATATCGCTATTGTAAAGAAATCCATGTATATCCCCAATAAAAATTATCTACATTACCAAAGAAAAAAGCATTTGTTAGTAAGTGAGCGACTGCATCAAGAACTTTTTCCATCTGCATCTATCAGCTTTCCTAAAACAAATGCCTTTTTGCTACTACTTAAATTTTACTGCGGTGCCATAAGCAATAACTTCTGCAGCACCACCCATAATAGCACTGGAAGCATAGCGAACATTCACTACAGCATCTGCGCCTAAGTTTTCAGCCTCTTCAACCATACGCTTTGTCGCAAGCGCACGTGCTTCATTCATCATCTCATTGTATGCCTTCAATTCACCGCCAACCAAAGTTTTAAAACTCTGTGAGATGTCCTTGCCGATGTTTTTGGTTTGGATGGTACTTCCTTTTACCAATCCTAACATGTCGAGTTCTTTTCCTGTAATGTAATCAGTATTTACTAAGATCATCTTCTTCATTGCTCCTTATCTCATGGATGCGTTCCATGACTACATGAATCCATAAAAACAACAGTGCCAGCATAGGAATCCCAATGAGCAGCAATATTGGCAGTGGTGCTTGTCCCCAAAATAAAAGACATATCCACATGATCATGTAAAAGCAGCCAATAATACCAATGATGATAGGGGCCGCCATTTTCTTTCCCATAATATCACCTAGTTTCTAACTTTATTATGAAACAGATAAAGAGAAAAAGCAAGAGGGGATAACTATTGAGCAAAGAATTTACAGCTAGGTTGCAAAAGGAAATAGACTAGAAAAAGAGTGCCGAAGCACTCTTTATCGTTTATAAATTCTGATTACTCGATGATTTCAGTAACGTTTCCAGAACCTACAGTACGTCCACCTTCACGGATTGAGAATTTTGTGTTGTTTTCGATAGCGATTGGAGCGATCAATTCAACAGTCATTTCTACGTTATCCCCAGGCATAACCATGTCAGTTCCTTCTGGCAATGTGATAACACCTGTTACGTCAGTTGTACGGAAGTAGAACTGAGGACGGTAGTTAGATACGAATGGAGTATGACGTCCACCTTCGTCTTTGCTCAATACATAAACCTGAGCTTTGAATTTTGTATGAGGGTGTACAGTTCCTGGTTTAGCAAGAACCTGTCCACGCTGGATCTGATCACGGTTGATACCACGCAGCAATGCACCGATGTTATCTCCAGATTCTGCGAAGTCTAACTGTTTACGGAACATTTCCAGACCAGTGATAACGGTCTTCTGAGTGTCTTTGATACCAACGATTTCAACTTCTTCACCCAATTTAACAACACCACGTTCAACACGGCCAGTAGCAACTGTACCACGTCCAGTGATTGTCATAACGTCTTCTACAGACATCAAGAATGGTTTATCCGTATCACGAACTGGATCAGGGATGAATTCATCAACTGCATCCATCAATTCGTTGATAGCGTCAACATATTTAGGATCTCCTTCAAGAGCCTTTAATGCAGAACCACGGATAACTGGAGCGTTGTCACCGTCGAAACCGTACTCGCTCAGCAGTTCACGTACTTCCATTTCAACAAGGTCAACCAATTCGTCATCGTCAACCATGTCGCATTTGTTCAAGAATACAACGATGTAAGGAACACCTACCTGACGAGCAAGCAAGATGTGCTCACGAGTCTGAGGCATAGGACCATCAGATGCAGCAACAACCAGGATAGCACCATCCATCTGTGCAGCACCAGTGATCATGTTCTTAACGTAGTCAGCGTGACCTGGGCAGTCAACGTGTGCGTAGTGACGTTTGTCAGTCTGATATTCAACGTGTGCAGTGTTGATTGTGATACCACGTTCTTTTTCTTCAGGTGCACCGTCAATCTGGTCATAAGCCTGAGCCTGTGCCATACCTTTAGATGCCAATACATTTGTAATAGCAGCAGTTAAAGTAGTTTTACCGTGGTCAACGTGACCGATAGTTCCGATGTTAACATGTGTTTTGGAACGGTCAAATTTTTCTTTAGCCATTTTAATTTCCTCCTAAATTTATAGATTTCATGTATATTCTAATTCAAAGTTTTTATAAAAGCAACAATTAATTTTCAGAACTGTTGTTTTTAACGATTTTTTCCGCAATGCTCTTAGGAACTTCGCTGTAATGGTCGAATTTCATGGAATAATTTCCACGACCCTGAGTGAAAGAACGAAGATCCGTTACATAACCAAACATTTCAGACAATGGGATATGTGCCTTAACGATGATCGCATTTCCTCTTTCTTCCTGGTCAACGATTGCCCCACGACGTGAGCTAACATCACCCATAACGCTACCTAAGTATTCGTTTGGTGCAGTAACTTCTACCATCATGATTGGTTCCAGAATAACTGGTTTACACTTCTTAGCAGCTGCTTTCAGTGCCATAGAAGCGGCAATCTTATATGCCATTTCACTTGAATCGACATCATGGTAAGAACCATCGAACAATGTTGCTTTGATATCAATTACAGGATACCCTGCAATAATACCGTTTTCTAATGCATCACGCAGACCTTCTTCAGTAGGTTTGATGTATTCACGAGGAACGCTTCCACCAACGGTAGCGTCAACGAATTCAAATCCTTTGCCTTCTTCCTGAGGCTCAAATTTGATCCATACGTGACCATACTGTCCACGACCACCGGACTGTTTGATGTATTTACCTTCACAATCAGCTGTTTCGCGAATTGTTTCACGGTAAGCAACCATTGGCTGACCAACATTTGCTTCTACCTTGAATTCACGACGCAGACGGTCAACGATGATATCCAGGTGAAGTTCACCAACACCGGCGATAATCGTCTGTCCTGTTTCCTGATCTGTATAAGTTTTGAATGTAGGGTCTTCTTCAGCAAGTTTTGCCAATGCTAAGCCCATCTTATCCTGGTCAGCTTTAGTTTTAGGTTCCAGACTCAATTCGATAACTGGTTCTGGGAATTCCATACTTTCCAAAACGACTGGATCATTTTCAGCACACAGAGAGTCACCTGTTGTCGTTACTTTCAAACCAACGGCAGCAGCGATGTCACCTGCATAAACTTCTTCGATTTCTTTACGAGAGTTTGCATGCATCTGAACGATACGTCCGAAACGCTCTCTCTTACCTTTGGTAGAGTTCAATACATAGCTTCCCGATTTTGCTGTACCGGAGTATACACGGAAGTAAGATAACTTACCTACGAATGGGTCCGTAGCAATCTTAAATGCTAATGCAGAGAATGGTTCATCATCACTTGCGTGACGCTCTACTTCACTACCATCTTCCAATGTACCCTTGATAGCAGGGATATCTAATGGAGAAGGCAGATAATCAACAACTGCATCCAGAACCATCTGAACACCTTTGTTCTTATATGCAGAACCACACAATACTGGGAAGAAGTCACCCTTACATACCGCAATACGCAGTACACGTTTGATTTCTTCAACGCTTGGTTCTTCACCTTCCAGAACCTGCATCATGAATTCTTCATCGTAATCAGCCAGATATTCCAGCAATTTTGCACGATATTCTTCTGTCAGATCTTTCAGATCTTCAGGAATTTCTTCAATCTTGATGTCAGTTCCTAAGTCGTTTGTATAAATTTCAGCTTTACGCTCGATGATATCTACGATTCCAGAGAATGTAGATTCAGCACCGATTGGCAGCTGGATTGGGCAAGATTTTGCCCCTAAACGATCAACGATCGTCTTACAGGACATCAGGAAGTCAGCTCCTGTTGCGTCCATTTTGTTACAGAATACGATTCTTGGTACGCCATAAGTCGTTGCCTGACGCCAAACGGTTTCCGTCTGAGGTTCTACACCGGCTTTTGCATCCAATACAGTTACCGCACCATCAAGTACACGCAATGAACGTTCAACTTCAACTGTGAAGTCTACGTGGCCCGGAGTGTCAATGATGTTAATACGGTGACCCTTCCATGCTGCTGTTGTGGCAGCGGAAGTAATGGTGATACCACGTTCCTGTTCCTGTGCCATCCAGTCCATCGTTGAAGCACCATCGTGGGTTTCACCGATTTTATGGTTAACACCTGTATAATACAGGATACGTTCTGTTGTTGTAGTTTTACCAGCATCGATATGAGCCATGATACCAATGTTACGAGTCTTTTCTAATGAATACTGACGTGGCATAATGAACTCCTTTCTTACCAGCGGTAGTGAGCAAATGCCTTGTTCGCTTCTGCCATCTTATGAGTATCCTCACGTTTTTTCACAGATGCACCGCTTCCGTTAGCAGCGTCCATGATTTCAGCAGCAAGTCTTTGCTCCATAGTTTTTTCACTACGCAGACGAGCGTAGTTAACGATCCAACGCAGACCTAAAGTCAAACGTCTTTCAGCAGATACTTCTACTGGGACCTGGTAGTTTGCACCACCTACACGACGAACTTTCAGTTCCAATAATGGCATAACGTTTTCTAAAGCTTTTTCGAAAACTTCCATTGGTTTTTCATTTGTTTTTACTTCAATAATATCAAACGCGTTGTACAGAATCTTCTGAGCAACCCCTCTTTTACCATCAATCATGATTTTGTTGATCAAACGAGTGACCAGCTTGGAGTTGTAGATAGGATCTACTAATACATCACGTTTTGCTACATGTCCTTTTCTAGGCATTGAAATTTCCTCCTTTCACAATTGACTATTTCTTTTTCGCTTCTTTTGGTTTTTTAGCACCATACAGAGAACGGCTCTGGTTACGGTTAGCAACACCGGCACAGTCCAAAGTACCACGAATGATGTGATAACGAACACCTGGTAAGTCCTTAACACGACCTCCACGGATCATTACAACACTATGCTCCTGTAAGTTATGTCCGATTCCTGGGATGTAAGCTGTAACTTCCATACCGTTGCTCAGACGAACACGGGCATATTTACGCAACGCAGAGTTTGGTTTCTTAGGTGTCATGGTACCAACACGGGTACATACACCACGTTTCTGAGGTGCGCTCAGGTTAGTAGGACGTCTTTTCAATGAGTTATATCCTCTATTCAGAGCAGGTGACTTAGAAACGTTCACGCTCTGTTCACGACCTTTACGAATTAATTGGTTAATTGTTGGCATAATATCCTCCTTTCGCAAACACACATTTCCGGGTGTGTCATTTTGAAGTGTAAATTTAGTTCCCGCTGTTGGGGAACCCTAAAAATCCACTTGCCTATCTATCTTAAATCAACTGAAATCGGATGTCAACACCTTTTTTCTATTTTCTTTGAAAAATGCCCATTCTTTTAGTATAATGACAACGGTATGATTACATACAGGAAAGAGGAAGTTTATTTATGGCTTACAAAATCGCTTTTTTTGACATGGATGGGACCATGTATCAAACAGAAAACGACATTATTCAACAGGCAAATCTGGATGCACTGCGCAAGTTAAAAGAACAAGGCGTGCTGGTATGTGCAGCTACCGGAAGACCTTTGAATCAGATGCACCTGATCTTAGAACGCATCCCCTATTTTGATTATATGGTATTGATCAATGGCGGTTATGTGTTGGATGCACAACAAAATCTGTTATTTGAAAATCCCTTAGCAAGGGAAACCACACAGGATATCGTTGACTGGTGCGAGGAACAACAGAATGGCTTGATGTTTCATTTTGGCGATGCATCGTATATTTACGACAGCTTTTATCCATTATATGACTTTTGCAGAGATCATCATGTATTGGATTATTTATTCTATGATGAAAACCGCAGTTATCACAAACGTCATAATGCATATAATTCTGTCATTATGACAAAGAATCAGCGTGCATTGGATACTTTCTTAAAGCAGCACCCGATGCTGCGCAGTGATCTGATTGAAGTAGCTGAAGATCATTTCTGTTACGATGTCTTCAATGCAAATAATGATAAATTTGTTGGCATTTCTCAGGTATTGCGAAAGGAGAACCTCACTTGGGAGGAATGTGTCTGCTTTGGTGATAGTACAAATGATATTAAGATGCTGGAAATGGCAGGGATGGGCGTTGCCATGGGGACTGCCAGTGACTATGTGAAATCCTTCGCGGATATGGTTACCGCTTCTGTCTATGAGGAAGGCGTTGCCAAAGGGTTAAAGAAAATTTTTCAATTCTAAGACACTGCCTTATATTGATGCAGGTGGCACAACTTGTATTATCGCAAACACTTGCTGTTACCATTAAGAAAGCTTATGAAAAGGATAGCGCCAGATGCGTATTGTCGGGCACTATCCTTTTTTATTCAGTAAGATGTCATTACTTATTGCTTTGGAAAATATAAATAGAGGAAGAAAAGCAACTGTATGATGTATGATGATTTTAATATAGGTTATGCATTAGAATAAGCGTTATTCCTGTACGGCAGCAGCACTAGCTGCTGTTTTATTTAGGAAAGGCAAAGCACCAAGAATACTGCCAATTGCTCCGGGAAGTACCCAACCTAAGCCCAACTCATAAAATGGCAATTCTCTTACCCAAACACTCACACTGCCTAAAGATAAACCGGCTGTGTCTAAGCCATATAAAAATGCAACAATAAAGGTAATTCCCATGCCAACGATGTAAACACTTTTACGATGTTTAATAAAGCGGCGCATAAAAGATAACAAAATCAGCGTAACCGTAACAGGATAAATAATTAATAATATTGGTAATGCGATTTTAATAAGCTGACTCAAACCGACATTCGATATCACAAAACTGAATAAACAGACAAAAGCAGCAATTTTCTTATAAGAAACACGTGGCAATAATGTCTGAAAATAATCAGAAAAGGAAGTTGTCAAACCTATGGCAGTGGTAAGACAGGCAAATAAAACAGCAATTCCCAAAATGATACCTCCAACACTGCCAAATAAATGATTAGTCACTGCATGCAGCAAGCTACCACCATTTTCAAATGGTGTAATCGTCACAGCTCCCACATAGGTCAGCATAAAATAAACGACACCTAAAAAAGCCGCAGCACCTAATCCACATAAAATGGTATATTTCGCAATTGCTTTTTTATCACTGACACCATATCCACGAACTGCTGTTATTACTAAGATAGCAAAAGCCAGCCCTGCCGGTCCATCTAATGCATTATATCCCTCAATCATACCTTGAAAAAATGGTATATCCACATAAGCTCCCTTCGCTTGTGTCATCGTTCCAAAAGCTAAGGGTTCTTGTGATTGCGGATACAATAAGGTTGCGATAAAGATAGCGAAGATACTGATCAGTAATACAGGCGTCAAATATTTTCCAACGACATCGACGATTTTACTAGGATTAGAACTTAAATAATAGGTCAATCCAAAAAATATCGCCGTAAACAAAAAGGAAAACAGCATTCGATTACTATTTCCAAGATAAGGCAATGCCGCTATCTCAAAAGATACACTTCCTGTTCTTGGTAAGGCAAATAAAGGGCCTATTAACATATACACACAGATAGACAAAAATAATGCAAATTTAGGGCTTACCAATTTACCTAAGTCACTCATAGAATTACCAACCAGGACAACAGCAGTAACTCCTAATATGGCAATTCCAGCATCGGTCAGAATAAAACCAGCCAAAGCCGCAAGATAGCTTGTTCCTGCTAATTGTCCCATAGCAGGTGGAAAAATCATATTGCCAGCTCCAAAGAATATGGCAAACAGCATCATAGATACCGTTATTATTTGACGAAAAGTTAATGTTTTCATAATTCTTCTTGTATTATTTAATTACCCAAGAAACAGGTAATTAAATAATATCTTCCTTTCTTGGGAATTCATTAAGCTATATA
>NZ_CAXUBY010000037.1:0-28507 GCF_964249515.1 Eubacterium sp. 3_1_31 | reverse complement strand
AATTAAAACGAACCGCCGTATACGGAACCGTACGTACGGTGGTGTGAGAGGGTGATTTATTTCACCCTACTCGATTTATCCATATGATGACGCTTATGCTTAATCATGATGCGAAAGATTAAGTTTTTTTATTAAATGGATTATTCTTGATGATCAGCAAACAGGTAAATATTTTATCAACAAAAGATCTTTTTATTCATTGTACGATAAAGGTTCTCATAGTTTTATTAAAGTGCTTGACTCTCCTGTAACAGGAGGATATATCCTTGATTTACAAGGAGGTATGAATGATGGAATTATGTATACAAGTGGAACATCTGACAAAGCGATTTCAAACACAAATTGCGGTGAATCAATTGTCTTTTGAGGTGAAGAAAGGTGAAATCTTCGGTATTCTAGGACACAATGGTGCGGGGAAAACGACAACGATCGAAATGCTTCTTGGTTTACAAAACCCTGATGAAGGAAAAATCAGGCTCTTAAAGAAAGATGGTGCTAGCATAGATAAAACAATCTTTGAAAGGATTGGAGTACAACTGCAGGCATCAAGTTATCAAAACAATATTCGGGTAAGGGAATTATGCGAAGAAATGGCATCACTGTATCAAGATCCTGCAGATTACCATGAACTATTGGAACAGTTTGAATTATCGCCGTTTGCACATCATTTTGTAGCGCATTTATCACAAGGAGAACGCCAAAAGTTATCTATCCTATTGGCATTGCTACCAAAACCGGAAATGCTTTTTTTAGATGAAGCTACGACAGGGTTAGATGCAGCCGCAAGAAGAGCGGTTTGGGATCGTCTTTTGTTATGGAAAGAAAAAGGTACGACCATTTTGTTAACGACACACTATATGGAAGAAGCAGCGTATTTGTGTGATCGCATTTTATTATTGAAACAGGGAAATGCTATTATGGAAGGAACTGTAGCAGATATTGCAAAAGGTTTTGCCAGTTTAGAAGAAGCTTATTTACACTATATGGAGGTGACTAAGTTATGAAGCGCTTTTTGACATTGTTTAAAATAGAAGGGAAATTAGCTCTTCGCTGTCCGGATGGTATCATTTTTGGTGTGATCATGCCGGTAGGAATCTTATTTTTGATTGGTTTTATCGCGAAAGATCAACAAGCAGGAAATAGTGGCTATACCTTTATGCAAAGTGCATTTTCTTCTCTAATCACCATTGGTATCTGTGCGACAGCATTCATGGGTCTTCCTATGACGTTCAGCGATTATCGTGATAAAAAAATCTTAAAACATTTTTTTGTGACACCGGTAAGTCCGCGCGTGTTATTATTAGTGGAAACACTTATCGCCGCATTGACGGCAATCGTATCAGCCTGTATGATAAGCTTATGCGCCATACTATTTTTTGATTATCATATGGAAGGAAATCCCTTCTTATTTCTAGGAGCTTACGTTTTCGTGTTATTTTCGATGTATGGCATAGGAATGATCATTGCTGGTCTATCACCTTCGCTAAAGGTTACGAATATCATTTGCAGTGTTGTCTATTTCCCTATGTTATTTTTATCCGGAGCAACCATTCCATATGAATTGTTTCCTTCACCGTTGCAACACATTGCGGATGTATTGCCCCTAACGCAAGGAATTCATGTATTAAAGGATGTTTCTATGGGGATATGGAATGAACAAACACTACTGGCGGTTGGCATACTATTACTAATTGGCATACTCGGCTATCAAATAGCAATTCGATTATTCCGCTGGGATTAACAAAAGGAGGATGCAGATGGAACAGAATTACCATTGTACAGAAAAAGAGGTACCTTACTATTACCGTATTGGAATGTTTGCGCAAATGAATAAGATTACGATTAAAGCATTGCGTCATTATGATGAGATTGGCTTATTGAAGCCTGCATATGTGGATGAGCATAACGGATATCGCTATTACAGTTCTAGTCAATTGCCAATCTTACATCGTATTCTCGTTTTACGTCAAATTGGTTTTCGTTTGGATGAAATTCAACAAATATTAAGTGGTGCTAACGAAACAGGAATGTTATTGATGAAGAAAAGTAAGTTACTGCAGTCTGTGAGTGATTTGACACAGAAAATAGCTGCCATTGAAGGTTATCTGGCCAAAGAGGATACGGTATCTGCTTATCATCCCATTATAAAATCCTTGCCTAAGGTGAAATGTGCATCCATGCGTGTACAATTAGATAGTTATCAAGATTTATTTACCTATATGCCAAAAATGGGAGAGGCAATGGAAAAAGCCGGTTGTATATGTGCAGAACCAGATTATTGCTTTACTTGTTACCATGATGGAGGATATAAAGCAAATAAGGTTGATGCAGAAATATTTCAGGCGGTTACTGCGATGCAGGATGATATGCAAGATTTGCATTTTGTCGAATTATCGGAGGTGGAGCAAGCGGTTTGTGTCCTTCATAAAGGTAGTTATGAAACGTTGCCTTATGCCTATCAAGCATTGATTGCTTACATGGAAGAGCATGGCTATATGGCCGCAGGAGAGCCTCGTGAGGTGTATATCGATGGTGTTTGGAATAAAGATACGAGTGCACAATGGCTTACGGAACTGCAATTTCCAATAAAACAGGAGTAAAGGATATGGAAAGTGAAGGCGAAAATTCTTCACTTTTTTTCTTTGATGACTGCTATGAACTAGCTCAAAGTGCTTGCGAAGCCTAGTGCCATCAGCATGAAGAAGATGAGGATACGTGTGAAAAAGCGTTCCATCTGCATAATGGAATTGCTGGATTCAAATTTATGTTTCCATATGAGAACGCTATCACGTCATATGTCTTGACACATCTACAAATACAGGCGTAATTTATTGTGTTCATTCTGCTTTCGTTGTATAATAAATGGGCTAAACTTTGAGGTGATGATATGGAAAAGATACGAGTAGAAGATCTAACCTTCTCTTATGACAAGGAGCGCAATGCCGTTGAGGCAGTGTCCTTTGCGATTGAAGAAGGCAGCTATACAACAATTATCGGACATAATGGCAGTGGCAAAAGTACGATAGCAAAGTTATTGATTGGTTTGCTGGATAAAGATCAGGGACATATCTATGTGGATGGTGAAGAGCTGACTATGGATACGCTATACGATATACGCGATAAGGTTGGTATCGTCTTTCAGAATCCGGACAATCAGTTTATCGGCGCTACGGTTGCCGATGATATCGCGTTTGGTTTGGAGAATCATCAGGTAGCCAGCGAATATATGCAGGAGATTATCGATCGCTATGCGCAAAAAGTCGGCATGAGCAAGTATATGCAAAGTGAGCCGACAAAGCTTTCCGGTGGGCAGAAACAGCGTGTGGCTATCGCCGGCGTTTTAGCAATGACACCGGAAATCATCATCTTCGATGAATCTACAAGCATGCTAGATCCACAAGGGAAAGCAGAAATTAATGAGCTGATCCAGGAAATACATAAAGAAAGCAGTATTACGATCATTTCGATTACGCATGATATCGAAGAGGTAGCAAAGTCAGATCATGTTATTGTTATGGATGGCGGACATGTTGTCATGCAAGGATTACCGGATGACATCTTATTGAAGGAAGAACAGTTGATAGCATTACAACTGGATATTCCATTTGCCTTGAAGTTCACAAATGCATTAAAGAAGGCGCATATCGAAATTGCGCCATGTACCACACTAGAAAGGGCGGTTGAGGAAGTATGTCAATTACGTTCAAAAATGTAGCACACACCTATAATGAAGGTTCTCCTTTTTCCTATGCCGCTTTAAAAAATATCAATTTAAATATTCCCGAAGGTAAGGTTACTGCTGTGATTGGTGAAACAGGCAGTGGTAAAACAACCCTTGTACAGCATCTGAATGCATTGTTGTTGCCTAGTGAAGGAGAATTAGAGGTATTAGGTAAGAACATTGTCGCTAAGGAAAAACCAAAAAATTTAAAGGCGTTGCGTAAACAGGTAGGCCTGGTCTTCCAGTTTCCGGAATATCAGCTATTTGAAGAAACGATTGCCAAGGATATTGCTTTCGGTCCTAAGAACTTTGGAGCAAGCGAAGAGGAGGCATTGGAAGTTGTAAAAAAGGTCATCAACGTCGTCGGCTTAGATGAAAGCTATTTAGAGCGGTCTCCTTTTGATTTATCCGGTGGCCAAAAACGCCGTATTGCGATTGCCGGTATCTTGGCTATGGACCCCGGTGTGTTGGTGTTGGATGAGCCAACAGCCGGACTTGATCCGCAAGGAGCAAAAGATATGATGGAACTGTTTTTACGCATGAATCGTGAATTTCATAAGACGGTTTTAATCGTTACCCACGATATGGAGCATGTATTGCATTACTGTGATGAGGTCATCGTGGTTAAGGATGGTCAGATTGAAAAGCAATGCGATGTAAAGGAATTCTTCCGTTCGGTTGCATTATTAAAAGAACTGCGCATCAATCCGCCAGCCATCATACGCTTACGAGAAGAACTGATTGCGCAAGGTTTTCATATTGCTTCTTCCATTCTTGATTTAGATGAATTGGCACAGGCAGTAGCGAAAGAGGTGAAATCCCATGAATAATATTGCTTTGGGTAGATACCTTCCATTAACGTCTATCATACATAACATGGACCCCAGAGCAAAAATTGGGGCAATGCTCTTAATGATGGTAGCAATCTTTATACCGGCCGGTTATACCGGTTATATCATTATCGGCATAGCGGTAGTACTAACTGCGTTGTTAGCGAAATTAAAGCTTAGTTTCTTATGGAGAGCCATGAAACCAATGCTTTTTATGTTAAGCTTTCTACTTATCATTAATCTGCTTGTTGTACGCAGTGGGGATGTGCTCATTACCATTGGCAGCTGGAACATTTATACAGATGCTTTGACACAGACGCTGTACATCGTGATACGATTGGCATTGATGATCATGATCACAACGATTTTAACAGCAACCACCAAGCCTTTAGAACTAACCTTAGGCATTGAGGATTTATTAAAACCATTCAAAGTGATTGGAGTTCCTGCCCATGATATTGCGATGATGATTTCTATTGCATTGCGTTTTATCCCAACGCTGATTGAAGAAACTCAGCGTATCATGAAAGCACAGGCATCACGTGGTGTGGATATGGAAAATGGGAAACTGATGGAAAAGGTGAAAGCCATTTTATCGTTGATCGTACCTCTATTTGTTTCTGCTTTTCAAAGAGCAGAAGAATTGGCATATGCAATGGAGGCCAGAGGATATATTCCTAGTCGCCCACGTACCCGTTATAAACAGTTAAAGATGCATGGGAAGGATGTAGCTTTATTGTTGTTAAGTGTGTTAATTCTGGTGGGAATGATTGTATTAAGTATGACAGATCTTGGCTTCTTTTAAGGAAATGTCAAAGAGAGTGCTTAAGGTTAAGCACATAAGCTAAAGATTGGTAATAGTGCATTTATCCATATTGTAAAGATAAAGGCGTTTAAGATAATATTTAAGCGGTAATGGTATAAAGGTTATTACGAGAGGTTCAGATAGAAAAAGAGTAAGGAAAGGGGAATTCTATGGCACGCTATAAAGCAGTTGTCAGCTATGATGGCAGTTCCTATGGCGGCTGGCAGAAACAGTTGAATACTACTTCTATACAAGAAGTTATTGAACAAGCATTAGCGAAAATGCACAAGCATGATGTTGCAATCGTGGCTAGCGGACGAACGGATGCCGGTGTACATGCTATAGCTCAAGTGTTTCATTTTGACAGTGAGATGAAGATACAAGAGAAGCATTGGATAAAAGCATTGAATTCTCTATTACCTAAAGATATCCGGATACAGTCCGTAAAACAGGTTACTGAAGCGTTTCATGCCCGTTTTGATGCCATTGGAAAACGATATGATTATTTGATTAGTAATGATATTTTAAATCCTTTTAAGGAAAATTATATGGCAAAGGATGCACATAAGCTTGATGTAGCTTATATGCAGGAATGCGCTACTGTATTGATAGGAACTCACGATTTTACCAGCTTTACCAGTAATAAGATTGATCCGCGAAAACCGCGTGTAAAAACCATTACTCGTTTAGAGGTGTTACAGGAAAAGGATCATGTACATATGATTTTCGAAGGAAACGGTTTCCTTCGTTACATGGTACGCATGTTATCCCAAACATTAATAGAAGCTGGTAAACATCGCATTACAAAAGCTGATATAAAAAAGATGTTAGAAGCGAAAGATAAGCATGCCTGTCGTTACAAGGCAGTCCCACAGGGATTATACCTTGTTCGTGTGGATTATGCAGATGATGAGGAACAGAATTAGGGACTATGCCAGTGTTATAAGGATATCCCCCATTTTGTTCTTTTTATTTTTTGAGAGCATCTATGGCGTATAAGTAAACTAGTATGGATGATAATAAAGGTATCATTATTAAAAGAGGTGAAAGAAAACAGAGAAGCTGATGCGTACCATAAAAAATCATGGAAAGAAATAGCAGATTATTGTTAGGAAAAGAAGGCTTTTCGCATACCATTTTTTACTTGAATATGGTATAGTTACCATGGAAATTTATAAAGATGAAAGGAGGAGGTTATATGCGTAAAACAAACTATCATATGCATACGAAACGTTGTATGCATGCTTCCGGCAGTGATGAAGATTATGTGCTTGCAGCTATCGAAGGTGGATATGAAGAAATTGGTTTTTCTGATCATTCACCTTGGCAATATAAGAGTGACTATGTGGCACATATGCGAATGCGTGCAAGTCAGTTTGATGATTATTATAACAGCATTAAAAAACTGCAAGTGAAATATAAGAATCAGATAGCAATTCGCATTGGTCTGGAATGTGAATATTTCCCTGAATATATGGGATGGTTGAAGACACTGCTAGTGAATTATGATATGGATTATATTATATTTGGAAATCATTATTATAAGACGGATGAAAAACGTATTTATTTTGGAACTGCTTGTGAGGATGACACCTATTTAAAACTTTATGTGGATGAGGCAATAGCCGGTATGAAAACAGGCCTGTATGCTTATTTAGCACATCCAGATTTATTCATGCGAGGAAAACGGGTGTTTGATCATAAAGCGGTAGAAGAATCGTATCGTTTATGTATAGCGGCTAAGGAATTAGGAATCCCATTGGAGTATAATTTGGCAGGTGCTGAGTATAATGCAATTATGAAGACGGAGCAGTATCCGCATAAGGATTTCTGGCGAATCGCTGCCGAGATTGGCAATACAGCCATTATTGGTGTAGATGCTCATGAACCATCGGCTTTAAAAACGGATACATATCGTGTTGAAGGTATAAAAAGATTGCGGGATTTAGGGTTAAATATAACTGATACGATAGAATTTGGAAAGTTTAAAGGATAAAGTGTTTATTTTTTATGAATTTCAAAAGATTTTTATTGACTTCTTGAGGGATTGATAATAAACTATTAAATAGGCACTTATGCCTTTGTAGCCCCGGAAACTACATAGGAAAGGAAGTAAAAATATGCGCCAAACAACATTTACTAAACCTGCAGACGTTAAACGTACATGGTACGTTGTTGACGGAACAGGATTGACTTTAGGTCGTTTATCTACAGAAGTAGCATCTGTGTTAAGAGGAAAACATAAACCTACTTACACACCAAACGTTGACTGCGGAGATTTCGTTATCATTATCAATGCGGATAAGATCGAAATGACAGGAAACAAACTGGACACTAAGAAATACTACAACCACTCTGGTTACGCTGGAGGATTGCGTACACGTACTGCACGTAACATGAAGGAAAACTATACTGTTGAATGGGTTGAAAGATCTGTTTATGGTATGTTGCCTCATACGAAGTTAGGTGACAGAATGCGTAGACATCTGTTCGTTTATACTGGAGCAGAACACCCACACACAGCTCAGCAGCCAGTTGAGTTGAAAATCAAAGGATAGGAGGAATAAGAAATGGCAGCTAAGAAAAATACAGTAACTTACAATGGTACAGGACGCCGTAAAACTTCTGTTGCTCGTGTCTTTATGACTCCGGGTAAAGGTAATATTGTTGTCAATGGAAAAACATTGGAAGAATATTTACCATTAGAAACTTTGCGTATGGTTGTTCGTTCACCATTAGAATTAACAGAAACTTTAGAACAGTTTGATATCAAGATCAACGTTCAGGGTGGAGGATACACAGGTCAGGCTGGCGCTATGCGTCATGGTATCACTCGTGCTTTAATGGAAGCAAGTGCTGATTATCGTCCTGCATTGAAAGCAGCTGGATTTGTTACTCGTGACCCTCGTGCTAAGGAACGTAAGAAGTACGGTCTCAAAGCAGCTCGTCGTGCTCCGCAGTTCAGCAAGCGATAATCGACTGCTCAGACTATATCAAAATGGTTCAAAAAGCCCGGAAAATCAAGGTTTTCCGGGCTTTTGCTATATCTAAACGGGCTGATATGGTTTGACCAAATTTGGCAAAACGAGAGCCGATTTCATCCAATTTTTAGTGGTCCGCAAGTGGTTAACTGGCCAAAAAGAGGGCGAAAAGAGGGGGAAGTGGTTCCCAAAGTGGTTAACCGAGAGCCGATTTTTGGGGTGCTTTTCAGCCCTCCTTTCCCTCGTTTTTTGGCTGTGGCAGTTTGGCATAGTTTGAGCTAATTTGAATAATTGAATATGAATTTGATGTAGCACACAGTATAAATGCTGGGTGCTTTTTTCATTTCAGGAACTCGTATTCCGGCGATAGAAAGAGCCGTCACTTCACTGTTAATTTTGAAGTGGCGGCTTTTTCTATTTCCAGAAGCAACAGCAATAATTAGAAATGAGGTGAAGTCAATGAACACGCAAATCATCGCCATTGCCAACCAGAAAGGCGGCGTTGGCAAGACAACGACCTGTGCCAACTTGGGAATCGGGCTGGCGCAGGCCGGAAAGAAAGTCCTTCTGATCGACGGGGACCCACAAGGGAGCCTGACAATCAGCCTGGGAAATCCGCAACCGGACAAGTTGCCATTTACATTGTCCGATGCAATGGGCAAAATTCTGATGGATCAGCCTATACGCACTGGAGAAGGTATTCTGCATCATGCGGAAGGCATTGACCTGATGCCTGCGGACATCCAGTTATCCGGTATGGAGGTATCCCTGGTAAATGCCATGAGCCGTGAGACTATCTTGCGGCAATATCTGGACACGTTGAAGGGGCAATACTCCCATATTCTCATCGACTGTCAGCCCTCCCTGGGGATGCTCACGGTCAATGCGCTGGCCGCTGCGAACAGGATCATCATTCCCGTTCAGGCGGAGTATCTGCCCGCCAAAGGGTTGGAACAGCTGCTCTCCACGGTAAACAAGGTAAAGCGGCAGATCAACCCCAAGCTCCAGATAGACGGTATCCTGCTGACGATGGTGGACAGCCGAACCAACTTTGCCAAAGAGATCTCCGCGCTCCTGCGTGAGACCTATGGCAGCAAGATCAAAGTATTCGGCACAGAGATTCCCCATTCTGTCCGGGCAAAGGAAATCAGCGCCGAGGGAAAAAGCATTTTTGCCCATGACCCTGGCGGCAAGGTGGCAGAGGGGTATCGAAATCTGACGAAGGAGGTGTTGAAACTTGAAAAGCAGCGCGAAAAAAATAGAGCTGGCATCGGTAGATGATCTGTTCTCCACCGAAGAAGGCCGCCAGGATGCAAAGCTGGAAAAGATTCAGGAAATTCCGTTGTCTGAACTGCATCCGTTCAAGAACCACCCATTCAAAGTCAAGGATGACGAAGCCATGATGGAGACCGCTGACAGTATCAAGCAGTATGGCGTTCTGGTTCCGGCCATTGCCCGACCGGACCCGGAGGGCGGTTATGAGCTGGTAGCCGGACACAGGCGGCACAGAGCCAGTGAACTGGCAGAAAAGGAGACCATGCCGGTCATTGTTCGGGATTTGGATGATGATGCCGCTACAATCATTATGGTTGACAGCAATTTACAACGAGAAAGCCTGCTCCCCAGTGAAAGAGCATTTGCTTATAAAATGAAGCTGGATGCCATTAAGCACCAAGGAGCCAGGACGGATTTAACTTCGGCCCAAGTTGGGCCGAAGTTGACTGCGGCAGAAAAAATCGCGGAGAACAGTCCAGATAGCAAATCACAGATTAAGAGATTTATCCGTCTGACAGAGCTGATTCCTGAATTGATGGATATGGTGGATGAAAAGAAGATTGCCCTGAACCCTGCCTATGAGTTGTCCTTTCTCAAAAAGGAGGAACAGGTAGACCTGCTGGACGCGATGGACAGTGAACAGGCTACCCCTTCTCTTTCCCAAGCCCAGCGGCTCAAGAAATACAGCCAAGAGGGGCATCTGACCCTCGATATGATGCGTGTCATCATGGGTGAGGAAAAGAAAAGTGATCTGGACCGAGTGACATTTACCTCTGACACTTTGCGGAAGTATTTCCCCAAAAGCTACACGCCCCAGCGGATGCAGGAAACCATCATCAAGCTGCTGGAGGCATGGCAGAAAAAGCGTCAGAGAGACCAGGAACGATGAAAGGAGCCGCCTATGAGGGATATTTCAGCCCGTGAGCTGAAAGGACACAACATTCTCGCCGTAGAGAGGTTTTGGGATAACACGCGCTGGATGATTGAGTTTTCCGTCCTGCGTCCCAGCACTGCTTACGGAAGCCCCGGAGATGAAATGCGGTTGTTTTTGACTGAGGACGGGTATCAGACCGCCCTGCAAAGCCAGCAGCGCCGGGAGATCAAGATCAAGCGTTACGCTCGTGTGATTGAGGGACATATCCTCGATTTCAAACCGGGAAAACGCCGCCGCTCATAAACCCATACAACGAAAGGAAAGGAATGACTATGTGTACGGTAAAGGAAATTCAAGAAGCAATCCGGGAAGATTGCAGATCTCAGCATGACATGGATTCAACAGATATTGACCGCGTGATGCAAACACTTCCTTTCGCCCAGGAGGAGCCATTTACAGAGGTGCGTCCCCAAAAGCCACTGTTTTGGTTCTATGCAAGAAAATTTGAAAAGCGCTGAACACCGCAATTCTTTGAAATGAGGATTGCGGTTTTTTTGTACCCAAAATTCGGAAGGAGTGAGGTCGATGGCCGTTTTTCGCATTGAACGGACCCGTGATTATACCGTGATGAGCAATCATCATTTACGAAATGCAAACCTGTCGTTAAAAGCCAAGGGGCTGCTTTCCATGATGCTGTCTTTGCCAGAGGACTGGAACTACACCACCCGTGGCCTTGCAAAGATCTGTAAGGAGGGCGTGGATGCCATCGGTGCTGCCCTGCGTGAACTGGAAGGAGCCGGATATATCGTGCGCCATCAGAGACGCGATAAAAGTGGGCGGATCACAGATACCGAGTATGTCATCTATGAACAGCCCCAGCCAGATATGTCCCAGCCGGATACGGCTTCACCAGATACGGAAAACCCGGATATGGTAAAACCGGATACGGAAAAGCCCGCAGAATTAAATATAGAGAAATCAAATACAGAAAAATCAATTACTTATGGATCAAGTACCGATTCCATTCCCTTCCGGGAAACAGCGGCGGAAAGACCGCCGGAACGGAAAGGAAGGGATGCGATGTCTGTCACAGAGATAGAAAATTATCGGGAGTTGATTTTGGAGAATATCGAGTATGACTGCATGAAACAGCGTTATCCTCTCTACCTGGATGACCTGAATGAGATCGTAGAGCTGTTGGTCGAAACGGTCTGTGCCAAACGAAAGACCACCCGGATCTCTGGGGCAGACTTCCCTCACGAGATCGTGCGTTCCCGTTTTTTGAAACTGGACAGCTCCCACATCGAGTTTGTCATGGACTGTCTGCAAAAGAATACCACCCAGGTACGCAACATGAAGCAGTACCTGCTTGCGGTGCTGTTCAATGCGCCTACCACCATGAATAACCACTACACTTCACTGGTCAATCACGATATGCACGCAGGCGGCTGGTAAAGGCCGCCTTTTATCATGCCAAAGGAGGCACGACATGAACCAGATGGAAATTTTCAAAAACCCGGAGTTTGGCAGTATCCGTGTCATTGAGGAAAACGGCAAATACTTGTTCAGCGGAACGGATGTGGCTGCTGCGCTGGGGTACAGTAATCCCCGCGATGCAATTATCCGCCATTGTAGGTATGTCGTGAAACGCGACGCACCTCACCCACAAAGCCCCGACCGCAAAATCAGTATGACTTTTATCCCAGAAGGCGATTTGTACCGCCTAATCGTTCACAGCAAATTGCCATCGGCAGAACGGTTTGAACGGTGGGTGTTCGATGAGGTCCTGCCTACCATTCGCAAGCACGGGGCCTATCTCACGAAAGAGAAGCTGTGGGAGGTTGCCACTTCCCCGGAAGCTCTGATGAAGCTCTGCTCAGACTTGCTGGCTGAGCGTGAAGCGAATATTTCTCTGCGTAAGGAAAATGCACAGCTGGAGGGCAAAGCCGCTTTCTATGACCTGTTCATCGACTTAAAGCACAGCACCAATCTCAGGACTACCGCCAAAGAGTTGGATGTCCCAGAGCGCCGGTTTGTCCGGTTTCTGATAGAACGGCGGTTTGTGTACCGCACGGCATCCGGCAATGTGCTGCCTTATGCCAATGTGAAAAATGCAGGACTGTTTTGCGTTAAAGACTACTGCAACCACGGTCATACCGGTTCCTACACGCTGGTCACGCCCCAGGGAAAGCTCTACTTTGCCCAGCTGCGGGAGATGATCTTGCTGGTCTCATAAGAACGGAAAGAAAGTGGGTTTTATGCAGGAAGGCAAAACAATCGGTCAGCTGATGGAGGAAATGCGCCAGAAAGCCGGGGCGCAGAACTATCACGGCCATGACTACATGGATCTCCAGCGGTTTGCGGAGAACACCCGGCACATGATTATTTTTGATGTGCTGACGCATGATTCCCCGGTGGGCTGGAAAGGAGAACGCACCCGCCTGTTTTTGTCAGAGATAGGCTATGAAAAAGCTCTGGACAGTCAGGCAAAGGGGCAGATCAAGATTCTCAGCCATGCAAAGGTCAGAAATGGAGATTTGTTTTATGACCACAAAGAACAGATACGATAGGAGGAATCCGATATGAATGAGGAAAAGAAAGTACCCTTTAAGTGGGAATATGGGGAAGAAACCATATCGCTGCAACTTGGGATGTATGCGAATAATCAGCGGCTTTATATCGGCATGATTACCCATACAGAAGATGGGGAGGAACCGTTTGCAGATATGACGGTGAACCTTCCGGGGTATTCCCTGGACCCCGGAGAGGCGTTTATTTCCGGTGACATCAGCAAGGACCTGCTGCGATTCATCAAAGAGAACAAATTGGGGAAGGTGCTTCCCTACCAGGTGCAGTCCGGTTATGGAAAATATTCTGCCGTTGCCTTTGATCTGGAGAAGTTGAAGGCATTTGACCCCAAAGGTGTGGCTGAGTTTCGGAAAGAGTGGAATCTGCCGGATAAGAAGCCGGTAAAGAAAAAGAGCCGCGGGATGGAGCGATGAAGAAATATTTTCTCCGGAGGCTGGTGGTTCCGCCTTAGAAATAAATGCACCACCCCTGCACATTTTGTGGAAAGGAGGCGATGAAAATGCAGGAAGAAGTGGAAAACAGGACTTTAACGCTGGTTGTCAGTGGAACAAAGTTCACCGGCAGGCTGCTCAAAGCCGCCATCAGCAAGTACATGGCCCACTGCAAGGAAAAGAAGCTGCAAAAGCAAAGAAGCCGTGACGCTCCTGTGACACCCCACGGCAAACAGACCGTCAAGCAGCTCATTGGTCAGAATCAGGGGATCTCCAATATCGAGATCACAGACCCTTCCATCAAGGAATTTGAGAAGATCGCCCGGAAATATGGTGTGGATTATGCGGTGAAAAAGGACCGCAGCAGTTCTCCGCCAAAGTACCTGATTTTTTTCAAAGGCCGTGATGCAGATGCTCTGACAGCAGCTTTTACAGAGTACACCAACAAAAAGGTCAAAGAGGCGACGAAAACAGAGCGCCCGTCCGTACTGGCAAAACTTAACCAGTTCAAAGAGATGGTTAAAAATGCTGTGGTGGATCGCACCAAGCGAAAGGAGCTGGAACGATGAAAAAGACATTGGACATCAAAAAGCTCATTTTGCTGAATATGCCGTATATCCTGCTGGGGCTGTTTGCTACCAATTTTGGAGAGGCATGGCGAATGGCACAAGGGGCGGATGCTTCAGAAAAGTTTCTTTCGCTGATTGCGGTTCTGCCTGGGGCGCTGCAAAGTTTCTGGCCAAGCCTGCATCCATTGGACTTGTTGGTAGGACTGTGTTGTGGAGGCAGTCTGAGGCTGGCGGTGTATCTTAAAAGCAAGAACGCCAAGAAATATCGACATGGTTTGGAATATGGTTCGGCCCGCTGGGGAACCCGTGAGGATATTGCACCTTACGTTGATCCTGTATTTCAGAACAATGTGATTCTGACGAAAACGGAGAGCCTGACCATGAACAGCCGCCCCAAGGACCCCAAGACTGCCAGAAACAAAAATGTAATGGTGATTGGCGGCTCCGGTTCCGGTAAGACCCGATTCTGGCTGAAACCCAACCTGATGCAGATGCACAGCTCCTATGTTGTGACGGACCCGAAGGGAACAATTCTGGTGGAGTGCGGAAAAATGCTCCAAAGGGGTGCGCCCAAGCTGGGGAAGGACGGAAAGCCCATGAAGGATAAGCACGGCAAGGTCATTTATGAGCCGTACCGAATCAAGGTCCTAAATACAATCAACTTCAAGAAGTCCATGCACTATAACCCTTTCGCCTATATCCATAGCGAAAAGGACATCTTGAAGCTGGTAACAACGCTGATCGCCAATACCAAAGGCGAAGGCAAGGCCGGAGACGATTTCTGGGTAAAAGCAGAAACCTTGTTGTACTGCGCGCTTATTGGCTATATCCATTATGAGGCTCCGGTGGAGGAGCAGAACTTCTCTACCCTCATTGAGTTCATCAACGCCATGGAAGTCCGTGAGGATGACGAGGAGTTCAAAAACCCCGTAGACCTGATGTTTGATGCACTGGAAGCCGAGAAGCCAAATCACTTTGCGGTGCGCCAGTATAAGAAATATAAGCTGGCCGCCGGTGTTGTATGCTCTAAAAGACTTCTTAATCAAGCGGTTGGGAAGTCTCTTAGAACACACAACCTAAAACCGAAGAAAGGAGCGCAAGTTATGAGAAAAAATGAGAAAATCACAGCTCTGTACGAACGACTGAGCCGTGATGACTTTGGCAAAGATGATGACCAACAGCGTGAGAGCAATTCCATATCCAATCAAAAGGCAATGTTGGAGGAGTTCGCCGCACGGCAGGGCTTTACAAACATTGTCCATTTCACGGACGATGGCATTAGTGGTACTTGCTTTGACCGTCCCGGATTTTTAGCAATGATGAAAGAAGTGGAAGCCGGGAATGTGGAGTATTGACCAGGAGATTACCAAGGTCCGCGAGAAGATCGCAGAGTATCAGGAAAAGCTCAAGGTGCTGGAGGCACAGAAAACCGAGGCGGAAAATCTGGAGATCGTCCAGATGGTGCGCGCTTTGCGTATGACCCCTGCCCAGCTGAGCGCCATGCTGTCCGGCGGCACAGTTCCCGGCAGTATGGTGGATGACAACAACGAACAGGAGGAAAACAGCTATGAGGAATAAACGATTGCTCCGAACACTTTCTGCCCTTTGCCTGACGCTGGTTCTGGCATCGGGCTTTACCATTCCCGCTTTTGCCCAGGGCGCAGCGCCGCCCCCGGCAGAGGATACCACCAATGACAGCAATGTGGTGGTGGAAGAACCCGAAAAAGCACCTCCGCTGACCCCGGAGGGTAACGCCGCTCTGGTGGATGATTTTGGTGGCAACAAGCAGCTCATTACCGTTACAACCAAGGCAGGCAACTATTTTTATATCCTGATCGACAGGGCCAATGAGGATAAAAAGACTGCTGTTCACTTTCTGAACCAGGTGGATGAAGCGGACCTGATGGCGCTGATGGAGGATGGAAAACCCAAAGAGGAGCTGCCTGCGGTGTGCAGTTGCACGAAGAAATGTGAAGCAGGGGCAGTCAATACGGCCTGTCCGGTCTGTGTAACTGATAAGAGTAAATGTACGGGAAAAGCACCGGAACCTCCGGCAGAAACATCGGAGCCGGAAAAAGAGAAGCCTGCCGGACTGAACCCGGCTGCCCTGATCCTTCTGCTGGCTCTGCTGGGCGGCGGTGGCGTATTTGCCTATTTGAAACTCGTTAAGAACAAGGCTAAGACCAAGGGCAATGACAGTCTGGATGATTATGATTATGGCGAGGAAGATTCCGAGGAATGGGAAACCGAGGATGAGGAGTCGGACGAGTCTGACGCTGACAGGGGCAGCACAGAAGAAGATGACGAGGACAGCGTGAAATGACCCGTTTCACAGACAGTCCCTATGAACGCATGATGACACGCAGGCCGGAGGGCGGGAAGGAAACTTCCCGTCCTCCCTCTTTGCCCCAAAGCCACCCCTGTTATGGCTGCGGAAATTATGGAAGCCCCTGCGTAGGTGTCTGCCACCGTGAGATGGAACGATGGCTCAAAGAAAGGAAACGAAAAAAATGAGTGTTCTGATTATATTTATCAAGCTGATTGCTGTTTTTGACCTGCTGGTGATCGCCGTGTATTTTGGCGGCGACATTCTTTCTACCATGTTAAACAAACTTCGGAGAAAAGCAAAACAGGAAGATTCCTTTGACTTTTCTCAGGATGCCGTGATGGTTTCATTATCCATAGATTCTGTCCGTCAGCTTTATTCCGGTGACGCGGCAGATTTTGTGGAAGATAAGATTTTGCCAAATGCGGAGAAAACGATGGCTGTTTTGACGGACCAGGAACAGGCAGCAGCCCGTCTGCTCTTATCTGCCCTGATCGGTTTTCTTGCAGCAGAAGCTCCTATGGATGAACAGAGCTTTCCTATGGTAATGGAACTTCTGAACTGTATGGAGGGTGAAAAAGAGGATGGTTGTCAGGATGCAGTAGAAAGTTTGCTTGAAGATGCTGTCCGCAATACCCACCGCCATGAAGAATATTACAGCAATTATCAACGCTACCAGCTGATGCAGGTGGATAAAACTCGTGTCATTTTGGCTTGCCGCATCATCATCAATGACCTGCTGGGGAAACTGTACCGCTATGACTACCGGTTTGGTTATAACCTGCTTCTGGATGAGGAAAACAGCATTGAGAAAAAACTGCACACGCCTGTGCGGGAAGAATGGGAGGTTGAAGAATATGAAGCTGGTGATTGCTGAAAAACCATCAGTTGCCCAGAGTTTGGCGGCGGTGATCGGTGCAACTGCCCGTAAGGACGGGTATCTGGAGGGCAACGGCTGGCGTGTCAGCTGGTGTGTGGGCCATCTGGCCGGTCTTGCGGACGCAGACAGCTATGACCCCAAGTACGCCAAGTGGCGATATGATGACCTGCCTATTCTGCCGGAGCATTGGCAGATGGTGGTGGGAAAGGATAAGAAAAAGCAGTTTGATATTCTCAAAAAGCTGATGAACGCCCCGGATGTGACGGAGGTAGTAAATGCCTGCGATGCCGGACGCGAGGGCGAGCTGATCTTCCGCAGCGTCTACGAGCTGGCAGGCTGCCAAAAGCCCATGAAACGCCTCTGGATTTCTTCGATGGAGGACTCCGCCATAAGGGAAGGCTTTGCAAACCTGCGCCCCGGTGCGGACTATGACGGGCTTCGGGATGCTGCTCTTTGCCGCGCTAAGGCCGACTGGCTGGTGGGGATCAATGCCACAAGGCTGTTTTCCGTGCTGTACCACCGCACCCTCAACATCGGGCGCGTGATGTCCCCAACCCTGGCGCTCATTGTCCAGCGAGAAGCTGAGATCGACACCTTTAAGCCAGTTCCCTTTTATACCGTGGCGCTGGAGCTGCCCGGTCTTACCGTATCCGGGGAGCGCATGGCGGATAAGGCTGCTGCCGAGCAGCTGAAAGAAGCCTGTCAGGGTGCAGCTGCCACAATCAAAAAGGTGGAGTGCAAGGAAAAGTCCGAAAAGCCGCCTGCCCTCTATGACCTGACTACTCTGCAAAGAGATGCCAACCGCCTGCTTGGATTTACAGCCCAGCAGACCCTGGACTATCTGCAAAGCCTGTATGAAAAGAAGCTCTGCACCTATCCCCGTACTGACAGCCGCTATCTGACCGGTGATATGGCAGACAGCCTGCCGGTGCTGGTCAATCTGGTTGCCAATGCTATGCCGTTTCGCAAAGGGATCGCCATTACCTGTGACCCCCATGTGGTCATCAACGATAAGAAAGTAACTGACCACCACGCAGTAATCCCTACCAGAAATCTCAAGGATGCAGACCTTTCTGCCCTTCCTGCGGGAGAAAAAGCGGTGCTGGAGCTGGTGGCCCTGCGTCTGCTGTGCGCCGTAGCCCAGCCCCATATCTATTCGGAAACTGTTGTGATTGCAGCGTGTGCCGGTGGGGAGTTTACCGCCAAAGGAAAAACAGTGAAGCACCCCGGATGGAAAGCTCTGGAGGACGCTTACCGTGCCAAAATGAAAGATGCAGAGCCGAAAAAAGATGGTGCAGAGAAAGCCCTGCCGGAGCTGACTGAAGGACAGACCCTTGCGGTTGCTGCTGCAATCGTCAAAGAAGGCAAAAGCAGTCCACCCCAGCACTTTACGGAGGATACCTTGTTGTCCGCAATGGAGACTGCCGGAAAAGAAGATATGCCGGAGGACGCCGAGCGAAAAGGTCTGGGGACACCGGCCACCCGTGCCGGTTTTCTGGAACGAAAAAAGAACAGGAAAACGGTGCAGCTTCTCCCTTCCCACGATGCAGTCTCCCTGATAACAGTCTTGCCGGAACAGCTGCAATCGCCGCTTCTGACTGCCGAGTGGGAGTACCGCCTGGGAGAGATCGAGCGCGGGCAGCTTGCCCCGGAGGAGTTTCTGGACGGGATCAGCACCATGCTGAAAGATCTGGTGGGAACTTATCAGGTCATCAAGGGAACCGAGTACCTGTTCTCCCCGCCCCGTGATGTGGTAGGCAAATGCCCTCGCTGCGGCGGTGAAGTTGCAGAACTGCAAAAAGGCTTCTTCTGTCAGAATGATTCTTGCAAATTTGCAATCTGGAAAAATAACAAATGGTGGGCTGCCAAGAAAAAACAGCCGACCAAGGCTGTGGTGTCTGCACTGCTGAAAGATGGCCGTGTCCGTGTAACGGGCCTATATTCTGAGAAAACTGGCAAGACCTACGATGCCGCTGTGGTTTTGGAGGACGATGGACAGTACGCCAACTTTAAGCTGGAATTTGATCAGCGGAAAGGAGGCAGCCGATGAAGCTATCTTTAGTGGAACGGGAAACCATTCTCCTTTATAACCAGGCAGAACCAATGGCTGAGGTCTACACCCACGATCCCCGTCTGATGGAGAAGCTGGAACTGCTGGCAAAAAAGCACCCCGACCAGATCACCCGAAAGGACGCCCATAACTTTACCGTCCCAAAGCGGTGTGTATCAGTCCGGGAGCCATATAGCGCAGAACGCCGCAAAGCCGCCAGTGAGCGTGCGAAAGCCGCCGGATACCAGCCTCCTATGCGAAAGTCCGGCAGTTAAAGGCACATGACAGAGAATGTATTTGAAGCAGTCAAGCAGTCGGTCAGCACCAGAGATGCGGCAGCGTTTTATGGGATCGAGGTCAAACGAAATGGCATGGCCTGCTGTCCCTTTCACGATGATAAGAACCCCAGCATGAAGGTAGACCAGCGGTTCCACTGCTTTGGCTGCGGTGAAGATGGGGATGTGATCGACTTTACCGCAAAGCTCTTTGACCTCTCCCCAAAAGAAGCGGCGGAGAAACTGGCACAGGACTTTGGCCTGATCTATGACAGTCAGGCCCCTCCCCGCAGGAGATATGTCCGGCAGAAAACCGAGGCACAAAAGTTTCGGGAGGACCGGCAGCGGTGTTATCGCGTACTGTCCGATTACTACTATCTGCTGAAAAAATGGGAGGCCGACAATTCTCCCCGGACACTGGAGGAAGAACCGCACCCCCGTTTTGTGGAAGCAATCCAGAAAAAAGCCTATGTAGAGTACCTGCTGGACCTTTTTCTGTATGAAAGTGAAGAAGAACAAAGGGCATGGATTGCAGAACACATAGCAGAAATCACACACTTGGAAAGGAGATTGAAAATCATGGCTGAGAACAAACCCACCAACCGAGAGCGGCTAAGGGAAATCACAGATGGCATCGAGCAGGGCATCAAAGAACTGTTTGAGAGTGAAAAGTATATGAGCTATCTGTCCGTTATGTCCCGCTTCCACCGCTATTCGGTAAACAACACCATGCTCATCTATATGCAGAAGCCGGACGCCACTTTGGTAGCCGGATACAATAAGTGGAAAGACCAGTTTGAGCGTCATGTAAAAAAGGGCGAGCATGGCATTACCATCATCGCCCCCACACCGTATAAGAAGAAAATCGAGGAACAGAAGCTGGACCCGGATACCAAGGCTCCGATTCTGGATAAAGACGGAAAGATCGTCACAGAGGAAAAAGAAATCGAAATCCCCATGTTTCGCCCGGTCAAGGTCTTTGATGTAAGCCAGACCGACGGGAAACCTTTGCCGGAGCTTGCTTCCTCTCTTTCCGGCAATGTGCCAAATTATGAGGCATTCATGGAGGCCCTGCGCCGCAGCGCACCGGTGCCGATTACTTTTGAAGCAATGGCCGCCGATACGGACGGCTATTTTTCTGCCGATCATCAGAAAATTGCCATTCGTCAGGGCATGAGTGAGGTGCAGACGGTTTCGGCCACAGTACACGAGATTGCCCACAGCAAGCTCCACAATCAGAAAAAGATTCAGATTGCCAATGACGAGCAATATCAGGAGATCGAGCTGTTTGATAAACCCGGTCTGTTCTCCAATGGGCGGATTGTCCGTGATAATCTGCCGGAGGGCGTTTATTGCTATGACCTGCGCGGTTCTGACTACGACCCCGGAGAGCCGGTCTGTGTAGAAGAACAAGTGGTTGTAAACCATGCAGGTTCCGTTCTGCTGACAGAGCCGCTGGAGCTGGCGGAAGATGGACGCCTGATCCTGACCGAGGAAGAAGGGCTGAATTTTGTTGGCGGCTTTTCTACCCTCACCCAGTTTTTGCAAGAACAGAGGAAAGACCGCCACACGGAGGAAGTGGAGGCTGAAAGCATCTCCTATGCGGTCTGCAAATATTTTGGCATTGAGACCGGAGAAAACAGCTTCGGCTATATTGCAAGCTGGAGTCAGGGCAAGGAACTGAAAGAGCTGAGAGCCAGTTTGGAGACCATCAATAAGACCTCCGGCACTTTGATCTGTGACATTGAGCGCCACTATAAGGAAATCTGCAAAGAGCGTGGAATTGACCCCAATACAAAAGCAGAGCCGGAAACCGCCCCGATAGAGCAGCCGACCGGCAATCTAACCTACTATGTAGCAGAGTGCATGGAGTTTCCAAACCTCGGAGAATACCACGATAACCTGTCTTTGGAGGAAGCTGTCCGCATTTATCAGGAGATTCCGGCAGAGCGAATGAACGGGATCAAGGGCATTGGTTTTGAGCTGAAAGACGGAAGCGACTATGAAGGACCTTTTCCGATTTTGACCGGCCAGACCATTGACCTGGACACCATCCAGGCAATCGACTATTACCGTGATAATCCTCTGGTGCAAAAAGCGGTAAAGGAACTGGCTGCGGCAATGCCGGAAATGGAAGTGCTGGGGGCGGACGCCAATCAGCAGGAGGCTTTGTTTCTGATCGACAATGCCACCTATCTTCATATCCAGTCCTGTGACAGCGGCTGGGACTATACCCTTTACGATGCCGCATCCATGAAAGAGTTGGATGGTGGTCAGCTGGATATGCCGGAGATTTCCCGCATGAAGGCAGTTCTCCAGATTTGTGATGACAACGATTTGGGCAGAGACTCGGTAAAATACGCACCGTTGTCCATGATTGAGACCTTGCAGGAAGCTGCCTACCAGCAGATGCAGGCAGAGGCCAGTCAGATGACTGCTTCTTCCCAGCTGCCGGAGGCACAGGAGCAGGCGCTGGATGAATACCCAACGCCGGATGAGCAGGTCTCCACACCGGATATGCAGAAATACGGTTACTCTTATGACGGGATGCTCCCTGTTACCAGAGAACGGGCGCTGGAACTGGATGCCGTCGGTTTGACTGTCTATGTGCTGCATGAGGACAATACGGAGAGCATGGTGTTTGACCCGCAGGAGATCATGGAGCATGGCGGTCTTTTCGGCGTGGATCGTGAGGAATGGGAGAAAAGCCCTCAGTTCCACGAAAAGGTCATGGAGCGTCAGGAACATCAGCAGGAACGAGAACAGGCATTTCTCTCCCAGAACAGAAACTGCTTTGCCATCTACCAGGTGAGCCGTGACGATCCGCAGAATGTGCGCTTTATGAATCTGGACTGGTTAGAGTCCCATGATGTTTCCGTAGACCGCAGCAATTATGACCTCATCTACACCGCTCCGCTGAGTGAGTCTGGCACTGTGCCGGAGCAGCTGGAAAAACTCTATCAGCAATTCAATCTGGAAAAACCCGTAGACTTTCACAGTCCCTCCATGAGCGTCAGCGACATCGTTGCGATCAAACAGGACGGTAAGGTATCCTGTCATTACTGCGACAGCGTTGGTTTTACCCAGATCCCCGGATTCCTGCCGGAAAATCCGCTGAAAAATGCAGAGATGGCCGTAGAGGACGATTACGGCATGATCGACGGCATCATCAACAATGGCGCAAAAGAGCCTACGGTGGCAGAGCTGGAACAGCAGGCCCGAAGCGGTCAGCCCATTTCCCTGATGGCTCTGGCAGCCGCCACCCATCGGGAGGAATGGGAAAAGAAAAAATCCGTTGTGGAACAGCTGAAAAACCAGCCCAAAGCAGAACACAAAAAGACAGCACCCAAAAAGAGTGCGGAAAGGGAGATTTGATATGGGAAACTTTACTTTTGAGGAAATGAACCTGATGTGCATTTACAATACCGGCAGCCGCACCGGGCTGATCGACAGCCTGCGTGAAATGCACGGCGAGCTTTCGCCGGAGGAAACGGAACTGAGGGAGCTGACCGACAGTGCCCTTACGAAGCTCTGTGCGATGACCGATGAGGACTTCTCTCAGCTGGAGCTGTACCCGGATTTTGACCAGTAAATTTATCGTGTCAGGATGACATAGTGAGAGAAACTGTCCGATGGAAAGGCGGTTTCTTTTGTTTTTTACAAAAGCCCACTATACTTTTAAGGTTGAGGAAATTATAATGAATGATGGATAAACATAGAAATTATGGAGGATTACTATCGTGGATAAAGCAGTTATTTATATACATGGAAAAGGAGGAGATGCTGAAGAAGCTCTCCATTACAAGTCGCTCTTTAGTGATTGTGATGTAATTGGTCTTGACTATACTGCACAGTTTCCATGGGAAGCAAAAGAAGAATTTCCATTACTTTTTAATTCGATTTATAGAAACTACAAGACTGTTGAAATAATCGCCAATAGCATTGGAGCGTATTTTGCTATCAATGCCTTATCAAATCAGCAAATAGAGAAAGCATATTTTATTTCGCCCATTGTAGATATGGAAAGGCTTATTGCTGATATGATGATTTGGGCAAATGTTACAGAAGATGAACTCAAAGAGAAAAAAGAAATTCAGACAACCTTTGGAGAGACCCTTTCATGGGATTATCTTTGCTATGTAAGAGAAAATCCTATTATATGGAAAATCCCAACGCACATTTTGTATGGTGAAAAAGATAATCTTACCGCTTATGGAACGATATTTGAATTTGCCCAAAGAACCCATTCAACACTTTCTGTCATGAGAAATGGAGAACACTGGTTTCATACAGAAGAACAGATGAAGTTTTTGGACGAATGGATTGTTGAAAATTCTAAACACAATGACAGGTTTTCAAGAGCAACTTGTGTGCGTTGATGAATATCTTGAACTTAGGAGGTGTTTAATGAAAACGGTTCTTTTACATGGGTTGGGACAAACTGCACAGGATTGGAAAGAAGTAGTCCAACAACTATCAAATTCCGATGTCGATTGCCCAGAACTTTTTTCTTCAACAGAAGATGAAATATCATATTCGCAGATTTTAGGCGATTTAGAACAGCGGTATTCTGAAGAAAAAGAGCCGCTTCGTATCTGTGGTCTTTCGTTAGGTGCGCTTCTTGCGATTGATTTTGCTATTCAGCATGAAGAAAAAGTGGCTTCGCTGGTTTTGATTGGCGCACAATATAAAGTTCCAAGCTTACTGATAGATTTTCAAAATCTTATCTTCCGTTGTATGCCAAACAAGGCTTTTGAAAGTATGGGACTATCAAAAAGCAGCACCATAAAATTGGCTCACTCTATGCGATCATTGGATTTTACTGCGCAATTAAATAATATTTGTTGTCCAGTGACAATTTTGTGTGGCAAAAAGGATACTGCCAATCTAAAGGCTTCTAAAAGGCTAAAAGAATTGCTACCCCAAGCTACTTTGCACATCGTTCCAAATGCAGGACATGAACTCAATAAATATGCACCAAACACGATTGCAGAGATATTAAACAACTAAACACTCAAAACCTTACTCCTAAACTGGGGTTGTATCCAGATGTTGACCAGTAAATTTATTGAACCAAGATGAGGTGGTGAGAGAAGTTATGCAATATATGATACGAGAAATGAAAAGCCAAGAATACAGATTGTTAAGCGATTTTTTATACGAAGCGATTTATATTCCGGAAGGTGTTGAAGCACCACCTAGATCAGTCATAGACTTTCCAGAATTACAAGAATATATCATTGAGTTTGGGAATCGAAAACACGATAAAGCCTTAGTTGCAGAAATTCAAGGAGATATAGTAGGAGCTATTTGGGTAAGAATTATGAATGATTATGGACACATTGATAATGATACACCATCTCTTGCTATGTCTGTCTGCCCTCGATATAGAGGATTAGGCATTGGAACTTCATTATTGAAACAACTATTACAAGTAGAAAGATTGGCTGGATATTCAAAAATATCCCTGTCCGTTCAGAAAAGTAATTATGCAGTGAAAATGTATGAGAAAGTGGGATTTACTGTTGTTGACGAAAATGATGAGGAGTATATTATGATTGTAAATCTATAAAAAATACAGTTTGCATAACAAATAACCTAACCCCAATTTAATATTCACAGTTTTACCCAGCAGGAAATCATTTAGGTTTCCTGCTTTTCTTTTATCCAAAAACCGAAAGGAGGACAGAACACCATGCCAACCAAAGCTGAACTGTATGCGCAGATGGCGGACAAGGTGGCAACACAGCTCACGGGGAGCTGGCAGGAATGGGCAGGGTTTCTCACCACTGCTTCCCGCCTTTACAAATACCCGTTCCATGAGCAGCTGATGATCTACGCCCAGCGACCGGACGCCACCGCCTGTGCAGAGTACGATTTGTGGAATGAAAAGATGGGCCGATATGTAAGGCGCGGTTCCAAGGGAATCGCTCTGGTGGACGATTCCTGGGACAGACCACGCCTGCGCTATGTCTTTGACATTTCCGACACCGGAACCCGTGAACATTCCCGCACTCCTTGGCTGTGGCAGCTGGAGGAGCGTCATCTGGATTCCGTGCAGGCCATGCTGGAGCGCACCTACGATGTTTCCGGTGATGACCTTGCCGGACAACTCACCGAGGTAGCCGGAAAACTGGCCGAGGAATACTGGACGGAGCATCAGCAGGACTTCTTCTATATCGTTGACGGTTCCTTTTTGGAGGAATATGATGAGTATAACATCGGAGTGCAGTTTAAGGCAGCCGCCACCGTCAGCATCACTTACGCTTTGATGTCCCGCTGTGGACTGGAGCCGGAACGCTACTTCGACCACGAAGATTTCATGGCGATCTTTGATTTCAACACCCCGTCCACCATCGGGGCGCTGGGAACAGCGGTCAGCCAGATCAACCAGCAGGTGCTACGGCAGATCGGCGTCACCGTCCGAAATGCAGAGCGCGAAGCCAACCAAGAAAGGAGCAAACAAGATGAACAATCCCATGACCTATATCCAGAACGGAGACTATCTGATTCCCGACCTGAAGCTGAGCCAGCAGCCGGAGAAATCCCTGGGCAAGTACGGCAGGATGAGGAAAACCTATCTGAAGGAACACCGTCCCATCCTCTACAACCAGATGCTACTGAGCGAGAAGCTGTACCCGCACCTTCTGGAGATCGACGAGACCGCCCAGAGCAGACTGGAGCAGATGATACCCCAACTGGCGAAGGAAGCGGGAGCCACCGAGGAACTGAAAGCCAGCGATCCCATGAAGTGGGTGGGGCTGATGAACACCTGCAAAGCCCAGGCCGAGGAGATTCTGATGGCGGAGCTTATCAACAGCTGACCCTAAACCTGTTCCTCTCCGAAGCGGAACAGATCCAATCCATAGATGAAGCAGAGAATGTAGCGCATACATCCTCTGCTTTTTCTTTTGCCCAAAATGACATCGACCATGTGCTGCGTTTGGGCGGCAATACAGACCGTCAAAGGGAGCGTGTGGTTGCAGCCTTTGAAAAGCAGAAAACCACCGCTGAGATTGCCAAGATACTGAAAACGCTGTACCACGGCGGCAATGGCCTTGGCAGTGTGAGCGCATGGTATGCCGAGGATGGTATCCATCTTTCCCATGGGAAGTCTGTCCGTTATGACAGGTCTGCCCAGGTCATTTCCTGGGAGAGCGCCGCAGAGCGTATCGGGGAGCTTTTGGAGAGCGGCCAGTTTGCCTCCAATGTGGAGCTTACAGAAGCGGCAGGCTATGAACGCTCCCTCCTCTCGGAAAAGCTCTGGCATCTGTATCACGATCTCAGTGAGGACGCCAGAAAAGCCGGATATTTGTCCTGCCTGTCAGAGATCAAAGGCAATGGTTTCCCGGAGGAGACTCGCCGCCTGACGGAGCAGCTGAGTGACCCGGCTTTCCGCCAGACACTCAAGGAAGAATACGCCGCCTTCTGGACTGCCTATCAGCAGGACCGTGATCTGTTGCGTTTTCACTATCACAGACCAAGGGAGATCTGGGAGAACCTGAAGGACCTTGACCTGCCACGCAGGACCTTTTCTTCAGACCTTTCCCAAGTGCCAACCGTTCAGCACTTCATTACCGAGGATGAGATCGACGCCGCTATGACCGGCGGCAGCAGTTTCGCCGGAGGAAAAGGCCGTATCTATGCGTTCTTCATGGCAAACCATACGGATAAGGAGAAAGTGAGATTCCTCAAAGACGAGTATGGCATTAGCGGACGCTCTCATGCCTTGTCCGGTGCAACACACAGCGGCGAAGATCACGATGGGAAAGGACTGCACTATAAAAAGCAGGACTGCCCGGATGTTCACTTGAACTGGGAAAAGGTTGCCAAACGCATTACATCTCTCGTCCAGAAAGACCGCTATCTTACAGAACAGGAACAGGCTCAGTATGACAAAATCCAGGCTGAAAAGGAACTGGTCGAAGAAGATGCCATTCAAGCCCAGCAGCCGGAGATGGAGGAAGAAACGCTAAAGCCTACCCTTGGGGAGCAGTTTGAGCAGTATAAGCCTGTGGTGACTGCCGCTATTTCCGAGGATGCCGCATACCGCAACGCCTGCGGTCACAGCGACCATGAAAATGCTGTCATCGAGGGCAATGCCGCTGTGCGCCGTGCGGTTCTTGGTTCTAAGGATATGGAGCTGATCCGACTCTATTCGGATGTGCCGGAGTTCCGTCAGCGTTTACACCGGGAAGTGATCGACGAGACCTATCCAAAGCTCCATGAGCTTCTGCGCCCTCTTTCTCAGGAAGATATTGATACTGCCCTTTGCTCATGGAACGGCAATATCGAGAGTAAACACGCTGTTGTCCGCTATATGAAAGACCATGCAAGAGAAAAAGATACCGCCGCATGGCTGGCTCAGGAATACGGCGGCAGTAACAGCAACAGCCTGTTCGTTGTCCGTGCCGGCAGCCCGGAGGAAACGCAGCTGCCCTGGCCGAAGGTACAGCGCAGGCTTGCCCAGCTCATTCAGGAGGAACGGTTCTATACCGAAGAAGAACAGAACCGTTTTGACAACATCGACCCCATCGCCATCCGGGAAGCCTTGGAAGAAAGAGGGATCGTCAACGGACAGGTGGCAGACCCGGAAAAACTGGACAATGACCCGTTTATCCAGCAGATGATGTCGGATGCAGATCAGATCGCAGCTGCCGAGACAGAGCAGACTTCCGAAGTTTCCATTTCCGATGAGGAATATGATGCCGTTCGCAGCCCCATTCCACAAAGAACCTCCTATGACCCTGCCGCCCCGGTTTATGCCGTGGGCGATACCGTGTATATCGAGGATGACGCCTATCAGATCACCGAGCTGAGGGATGACACCGTACAGCTTCTGCCCACCGGCATGGTATATCCCATCTACCGGGCAGAGCGCAAAGAACAGTTCGAGCAGCT
>NZ_CAXUBY010000036.1:0-28819 GCF_964249515.1 Eubacterium sp. 3_1_31 | reverse complement strand
AAGCACGGTTCGGGGAGAGGACTGCACAAACCTACCCTAGAAATAAGGAAAGGCGGTGCTTTCCTACTCTACTATGTAGGCGACGGGATGATGCTCCATTGTGGTTCGCCAATCCAATACGCAAACATCAATTCAAGCTACTGGCAGACACATTTCTATGCCTTCGGGCGTTTGTGAGCCAGAGGAAAGGAGTCCTTGCATGAACAAGATCGACAAGCTCGATAAGGAACTGGAAAAAGCCCGGGAGAAGGCTGCCGAATGGCAGGCCAAAATCCGGGAGCTGGAAAAGCAGAAACAGGAGGAAGAAAACAGCCAGATCGTGCAGGCGGTGCGCTCCCTTAAATTGACGCCCGCCCAGCTTATGGCTTTTCTGAATGACCCCAAAAACAGCCTTACCGCTTCGGGCCATACTGACCCGAAGCCGGAGGCATCCGAAAAGGAGGACACAGCCCATGAAGAAAACTAAATACCGCAGGCTGGCGGCGATTGCTGCCAGCCTTTTGTGTTGCCTGCTCTTTACGGTTCCGGCCTACGCCCAGAGCAGCGAGCCGCAGCCGGAGACAACGCCCACCCCGGCGGAAACCGAAGCGGAGCCGGAAACCCAGAACCCCTTTACCCCGGACGGGACGGGAACCGTGGTGGACAACGCCACCGACGAGGACGGCAAAGAGTTCTACACCATCACCACCGCAGACGAGAGCGTATTTTATCTGGTGATCGACAAGCAGAAAACCAGTGAGAACGTCTATTTCCTCAATACCGTTACCACAGACGACCTTCTGCCTCTTGCCGAACAGGGTAAGGAACCGCCCAAAGAAGTGACCCCGGAGCCAGAGCCAAAGCCCACCGAACCTGTGGAGGAAGTACCGGAACCCGAGCCGGAGAAAAAGGACAGCCCCCTTCTCTCTCTGCTCCTGATCGGTGCGGTGGTGCTGGCCGGCGGTGGGATTGGTTACTATTTCAAGATTTACAAGCCGAAGCATGAGGCCCCGGATTTGGAAGATGATTACTGCGAATATGAGGACGGGGAGCTGGAGGAGATCGCAGAGGAACCCGAGGACGAAGATACCCCGCCGTGGGAGGAAGATACGGAGGAATGAGAATGAATTTTACAAGCAGCCCTTTTGAACGAATGATGAAGGAAGTACCGCACCCCGGCTGGGACAATGACGACCCTTGTAAGGGATGCCGTTACTACAAGGAGTGCAAAGGAAAGAAAAAACAGTGCCGGAAGAAATTCCGGGCGCTGATCGTGGAGCCCCGCCCTTCGGGCCATCGTGGCCCGAAGTCCTGAATGGACGCCCGGGAGCTGACCCGTGACGAGAAGAAGAAAATCCGTTCCCTTGTCACGGGGATGTGCGCCAACTATGACCGGGAAACGGGCCTGTGCCTGCCGCTGGACTGTGGCTGCTATATGCTGCACAAATGCTGGACGGGCGCTTACTGCCGGTATTTCCGGGAGGCCGTCTTGCCCCTCGACCCGGAGCTTCTTGCGGCGCTGACCGTGGAAGGCGGCTCCCCGGAGCTTCGGGCCTGTACGGTCTGCGGGCGGGCATTTTTACCCGAAGGCCGTCAAGCCTACTGTTCCGACGCCTGCAAGGCCGAAGGAAACCGCCGGAAAAGCCGGGAACGCATGAGGAAAATGCGGGAGAAAAGGCCGGGCGGCGGTTACGATTTGCCACCCCGAAAGGCTTGATATTCCGGGCTTTTTTGAGGGCGTTTCCGGGGCGGGAATACTGCAACCCATCCCGCCCCGGTTTACTCCCTCATTTCGTAACATACCACACTTCGAGCCATGTTGGCCCGAGGTACAGAAAGGAGGTATCTCTTGGAGATCGTACAAGGCTATGCCATTTTGAAAACAACCACTTTTGACAGCGGACACGGCTTTGCGTTGGGGCATAATCCGGGAGCGCCGGACCCCTTTGTAACCTGGCAGTTTACCGAAGGCGAAAAGGGCCAGCGGGATTACTACTGGGGCCGCTATGGAAACAGCCTGGAATGGGCGCAGCGGGACTTTGATCGCCGGGTGGACGATTATCAGCACCTTTACCATGCAGCAGTCAAAAATACAGAGCTGGGCCCGGATGGCGTTTACCGCTACTATTCCACCCAGCGCCCTGTGGACATAGGCACCTACCCGAAGCCCCCGGATAACCTTCCGCTTTCCATCGTCAACTACGATGACGACAGGCGGCGTCCTGTGGCAAATGGCAGGCTGATGGCATGGGGAGAACTGACCTATGCGAAGCCGCTGACCGAAAAACAGATGGAGGACTACGAGCTGAAACCCGCACCGGCCAATCCTGACCGGGTGCGCCCCTCCATCACCGCCCGGCTCAAGGATGGAGCCAGAGGGCAGGAACCCCCGAAGGAACCCAGCCAGAAGCGGAACCATAAAAACCATGAGGAACGATAAAGGAGGATTGCCATGCACGAAAAAGACAACTATTTGAAAACCGCCGAGCTCTCCACGGAGCAGAACTGCAACATGATCGACGGCGTACCCAATAACACGCCCATCCAGCCTGCGCCCCCGGAGCTGGACGCAAAACCGCTGGATAAAGTGAAGGAGCCCAAAGAGCGCAGAAAGGGCCGGGAGCTGGAACGCTGATGGAGAACCGCAAGCGGAATGTCCATCTGCACGTCATGGTGACGCCGGACGAGCTGGCGGCCATCCATGAACGGATGGCCGAAGCGGGCATTTCCAATGCCGGGGCTTATGTGCGGAAGATGGCTCTGAACGGGTATATCCTGCACGTTGACCTTGCGCCCATAAAAGAATTGATCTCTCTGCAAAGGCGCTGTTCCAACAATCTCAATCAGGTCGCCGTACACGCGCATACCTACGGCGTGTACCCGGAGGAAATCGACGGATTGAAGCGGGACTATGAAAAGCTGTGGGGCGAGGTGTCAAAGGTGCTGCGGGAGCTCTCCGAGCTGGTGGCAAAGTAAGACGAGGGCGGCAAGCTTCCGTTGTGTGGGGCTTGCCGCCCTGTTCTTTTTTTACCACTTCGGGCCATGTTGACCCGAAGCTCCGGGACAGGATTCACTAATCTTTCGCAACATTTATGTCCCCGGACAGGCATGATAAAATAGAGGTAGGAAGGATAGATAAAGGAGGTTTTGAAGATGAAGATACTGCTGAAAATATTGGTTGCTCCCTTTGCGTTGGCGCTGTCCCTTTTGGCGGCTCTGCTGGTGTTCCTGTTTGATATTTGTGCCGTCCTGCTGACGATTGCCTCTGTGATCCTGGTGGTGCTGGGTGTCGCTCTCTTTTTCACGCCGACGCCCATAGGCGGGATTGTATTTCTGTTTCTTGCCTTCCTCCTTTCGCCGTATGGACTGCAAGCGGCGGCGGGCTCCCTTCTCTGGGCGCTGGACGGAGGCAAATCCGCTCTGTATCGGTTCCTGGCAAGTTAAGCAGCCTCGGGCCATACTGGCCCGAAGTCGGGGCGGTCTGAATGGGCCGCCCCTTTCTCATGGAAAGGAGGGATGATTTCTGGCTACCACAACTTTGTTACAGCGCCATGCGGGCGAAGGCGAAACGATTGCTGAGGCTATCCGGGATTGTCTGGACTATGGCAAGGACCCGGAGAAAACAGAAAGCGGAAAGTATATCTCCGCTTATGAATGTGATCCGGCCACCGTGGCAGACGAGTTCCTTTTGGCAAAGGCCAGCTATGCCGCTATGACGGGCCGGGAACAGAAAAAAGAAAATGATGTGCTGTGCTATCAGATACGACAATCCTTCTATCCGGGCGAGATCACCCCGAAGGAGGCGAACCGTATCGGCTATGAGCTGGCTATGCGCTGGACGAAGGGGCGGCACGCTTTTATCGTTACCACACATACCGACAAGCAGCACATCCATTGTCACATTTATTACAACTCCACCACCCTTGACTGCACCCGGAAATTCCGAAATTTTTGGGGCTCCAGCTTCGCCCTTCGGCGGCTCTCTGACAGGCTGTGCCTTGAAAACGGGCTGTCCATCGTGGAGAACCCGAAGCCCCGGAGCAAGGGTAAGTACCGGAATTATGGAGAATGGCAGAAAGAACGAAAAGGGCCGCTTTCCTATCAGGACAGGCTGCGCCTCGCCATTGATACTGCACTGGCGGAACGCCCCGCTGATCTGGACGAATTTCTTTCCCTGATGAAGCGGGCGGGATATGAGGTCAAGACGGTTCGGGGCGGCGGTATCAGTTTCCGGCTGACCGGGCAGGGACAGGAACGCTTTACCCGTCTGCGTGCCTCCACGCTGGGGGACGGCTACGGCTTGCAAGATGTTCTGGCCGCCATTGAGGGCAAAGAAAAACGCCCCGGGCACTCGGAGCGGAAAATCAGTCTGGCGGTGGATATTCAAGCGAAGCTGGCTGCCGGTAAGGGACCGGGATATGAACGCTGGGCGAAGGTATTTAACATTAAGCAGATGGCCGCTACCCTTGCCTATATACAGGACAATGGCCTGACCGATTATGAGCAGTTGGCGCAGAAAGCCACCGAGGCGGCAGACCGTTTCCATGCCATTTCCGAGCAGATCAAGCAGACGGAACAGGCCATGAAAACCAATGCCGGGCTAAAGGCCGCAACGGTTCAGTATGCCAAAACCCGCCCAGTCTTTGAGCAGTATAAGGCGACGAAGTACAGCCGGAAATTCCTTGCGGAGCATGAGGCCGACCTTGAACTGTACCGGGCTGCACAAGCAGAAATGCGCTCTCTGCTGGGCGGGGCAAAGCTCCCCAAAATGGATGTGCTGAAGGAAGAAGGCCGCAAGCTCACAGCAAAGAAAAAACAGCTCTATGGAGAATACCAGAAGGCACGACGGGATATGCAGGAGATCGTCACGATCAAGGCGAACATTGACACTTTGATGGGCTACACCGAGCCGGGAAGAAAGCAGGAAAAGGAGCGTTAAGGTTATGAAAATGAGGAGCAAAGCGACGCTGACACTTCGGGCCATGTTGGCCCGAAGATACGGGTTTGGGGCGAGCCCCAACAAGCCGCCTTTGTGCCACTTGTGGCCACAGAGGCATTGCTTGCCACTTAGCGGCAGCCCCTAAAATGGCGCAAAAAAACAGAGGCCCTTATTCTGGAACCTCCGTTTCTCTGGCTTTCTTAATGCCCTCGGCTGTGGCTTCTATCACGACAAGCTCTTTTTCGTTCATGGAGTTTAGTAGCACATCAATATGCTTTCTGCAAGAGCTTGACCTTGCCCCTCCATCCGCATGAATAAACTGGTCAACTGAGACGTCAAACATGGTAATGAGTTTAACAAAAAGGTCGAAGCTGGGATACTGCCCCTTGTTCTCAATATTCATAATGGTGCGGGAGTCACGGTCTACTAATTCCGCAACATAGGCTTGTGTCCAGCCCTTTTCTTCTCTGGCTCTTTTGAGCGCCAACCCGAGGCCGTGAAAGTCAAACCTTCTTTCATCTTGGTTCATTCTCATATCACCCTATATCATTGTACATTTCGGGTTGAATTATGAGAATGTAATGAAATTTGATGTGAGGTAGTATTTTATTTCTTGTTTTTGTCTGTCTATTATAAGTTAATATATTTCTATTGGAATAACAACTTCTACGCTTAATCCGTGCGGGGCAGTATCAGAAAATTGAATTGTGCCTTGATGTATTTTCACAATCTGCCGCACGATTTTAAGACCCAGCCCATGCTCGATTTCTCCCGTTTGCTTTTGCGTACTGGAAATATCTCTGTCGTTATTCAATGTGTTTAGTTGCGGCTCACTTATTCCACAGCCATTGTCTATTACAGAAAAGGTACACGTTCTATCACAGCTTCCTACTGATACTTGTATCCTACACCCGTTTGGATTATGGACAATACAATTCCTGATTAAATTGCATAACATCCGGTTTAGTAAGGATTGATCGCCAGTAATAGTGATAGCTTTTCCGGGATTATCTTCTGATAGCTCTAATTCATATTTGTCTGATAGGCCATCATTCAAAACTTCACTTACGGCTTGCCTCGCCAATTCTACCGGGACAAGTGTTTGCTTTTGCATAGGCTGCATGGAATATTCCAGTTTTGTAGTCAAATTCAAATTCTCAACTAAATTCTTTAGTTTTTCGCTATGTTTGCGGATAATTTCCGCTTGCTTTCTGGTGGTTTCCGGCAAAGAAGAAGTTTCTTCAATTTCGCTGGCATACCCTAAAATCATAGAAAGCGGCGTGCGTATATCGTGAGAAATACCCCTGATCCATTCGGCGCGGGTGTTATCTTTTTTTAGTAAGTAATCACCGGCTTTATTCAAACCGGCATTGATTTCTGCTAACTCCCCGTTTTCTTCCAGATGAACGGGATGCCCGGATGAAAGATGTCGTATGCCATTCAAAATCGGCTCCATAGCTTTTTCAATCCGGTGGGCATTTCGGACAAATAGATACAACATTAACAAAACATTGATACAGACAGCGGCTAAAAATCCAAACGCTATCGGCCGAACATATTGAGTTTTGATGGAAGTGTAGTAATTCGTTACATATCCCTGCGGGAAACCAACAACTAAAAGGCTGCCTTGTCGATTCCAAATATTAACTGGATAACTGTTAAGATACCAACGGCTGAACATAGCAACGTCCGTTGTGGAATAGTGGCGCGGCAATTCTTCCGGCACATTCATTTCCCAAATTATGTTTCCATTTTCATCCAAAATCATGGCCCATGCGCAAGCATTGTTTAACATTTCCTCTGCCTGTATATCGGCATTGAATTGCCCGTTAGTTTCTGTGATATGATTTGAAAAATCTTCAATCGGGAAATTTGAGTTTTTTACATTCCCTAAATAGGCGGCTGCAAAGAAAGAGGTTACTAACAAAATATTGACGAATAGAAAGAGAATGATGATACTGACTATTGAAAATATATAGCGGCGAAAAAATCGCTCTGATTTGTTCACGTTTGCACCCCCTTAATGTTCAGACGATACCCAATTCCTTTAATTGTTACAAGCGCAACTGGTTTTGAAGGATTTTCCTCGATTTTTTCTCTTAGATGCCGGATATGAGTTGCTAATGTACTTTCGTATCCTTGCCAGAAATCACCGCATATTGCTTGACATAATGCGCCTGTGGTAACGATCCTGCCTTGATTTTCATACAGTTTTTCAAAAAGTTGAAACTCTTTGGCTGTCAGCGAAATACTTTCTCCGCTTCTCTGGACGATTGCTTTTTCCAGATCAACCGTAGCAGCGTCAAAGAACACTTTCCGCTCTTTCTCCGGGTAAACGCGTTTCAATATAGCCTGTACTCGAAATAGTAATTCTTTTGGTAAGAATGGTTTTAACAGATAGTCGTCTGCACCATTTTCAAAGCCTACAAATTTATCTTCGGCCTCGCCACGAGCTGTCAGCATTAAGACAGGAATTTTGCTGGTCTTTCGTAGTTCTTTTAATGCAGCAAACCCATCCATACCAGGCATCATAACATCGAGTATCATCATATCTGGTTCTTGCTCCTCACACATTTTTAAGGCTGCCTCGCCAGACGAAGCCGTCAATACCTGTGTAAATCCTGCTCTTGTAAAAATAGATTTTACCATCTCCAACAAATCTGTTTCATCATCAACTACAAGGATTCTTTTATCGTTCATAAGGCACCACCTTTTATTTGTTGCTCTTATTATACCTCAAGATAGGTAAAATGCCTATTCTGACCTTGAAATCTCAAAGTAAACTCAAGGTTGGCTCAATGTTATCTCAAAGTTGATATGTTATGCTGAGTACACAAACAAAAAAGGAGGCATAAGTGATGAACGATTACATTATTGAAACACATGATCTGACAAAAAAGTATGGAAGTCAGACCAGTGTTTCCCATCTGAATATTCATGTGAAAAAGGGCCGTATCTACGGGCTGTTGGGACGCAACGGTGCAGGTAAGACCACGACCATGCGGATGTTGCTGGGACTGACGGCTCCCACGTCTGGCGAGGTAACGATATTTGGAAAGCCCTTTCAGGGCAACGAAAAGAATATCCTGCCCCGTATAGGCTGTCTGATTGAGTCGCCGGGCTTTTACCCCAATTTGACAGGAACGGAAAACCTAAAAATCTTTGCTGAACTTCGAGGATTAAGGAGCCCCAAATATATCAAAAATGCATTGGAACTTGTCAATCTACCTTACCGGGACAAGAAGTTGTTTTCCCAATATTCTCTTGGTATGAAGCAGCGGTTGGCGATTGCTCTGGCCGTCATGCACAACCCGGAACTTTTGATTTTGGACGAACCGATTAACGGCCTCGACCCCATCGGCATTGCGGAAGTGCGAGATTTTATCCGAGAATTGTGTGATACCAGCGGTAAAACCATTTTAATTTCCAGTCATATTCTTTCGGAAATCTCTCTGCTTGCAGACGATGTGGGAATTATTGACCACGGCAAGTTGCTAGAAGAAGAAAGTCTGAAAGAATTGGAGGCGAAAAACGCCAAGTTCATCCACTTCTGCGTATCGGATGCACAAAAAGCTGCGAAAATTATTGCTGCAACATTTCACAGCAAAGATTTTCGCCTTACAGATGCCAATAATCTGTATCTCTACGATATGACCCTGCCAGTGGAAAGGATTAACCGTTCTTTTGTCGAATCAGGAATTGAGATTCAAGAAGTCCATCTTTGTGAGGATACTTTAGAGGACTACTTCAAAAAGATAACAGGGGGTGAGGGGATTGCTTAACTTGATTCGGTGCGAGTTTTGGAAACTGAAAAGAAAAATGTTCGTGCAGTTGGTATTGGCGGCATCTTTTCTGTTTCCAATCCCGCTAACTGCCATTATCTATTATCTGAACACGGCGCAGAACAAATACGCTACAAAAGCAGCAGCTTTTGACGCCCTGTGGCAATCCGTAATCGGTTTTGGTATGTTGCTACTTCTTCCCTGCATTTTAGGAATTGTTGCAGCACTCCTCTTTTTTATGGAGCGAGATAACGACACCTTTAAAAACCTACGGACAATTCCGATAACAAGTTCACAGATGGTTATCGCAAAGTGCATTGTTTTATTATTGCTTAGTATTGCGTTTTGTATATCTTCGACTGTGGCCTCTATCCTTTGCGGTTTTGTCTTTTTCGGAGTGACCGATATTTTGTTTAAGGTATTGTTTTCCGCTGTTTACGGATTATTGATTGCGATTAGTGCATTACCGCTGGTATTGCTGATTGTATTTTTCAGCAGATCCTATATTTTTTCCATTATGCTTTGTGTATTTTATAGTGTATTCAACCTGCTCTCAACATTTTCTATGACAGCACTTCCAAAATGGCTTGTACTTACTCTGCCTACACCGAGCATTATGTTGTGGGGAACCCAGCAAATGTCTTCTCGTACTGCTATAAACGACACAGAGGATTTGCAGAACTTCATTCAAATGGGATTGATACCTTCTACTCCTCAACTAATTATAACTTTGGGGGTAATTGGGGCTGTTTCACTTCTTCTGGCGGTCTATCTTTATAAGAAAAGGAGTGAGTGAAATGGTAACAATTATAAAAACCGAGTTTATGAAGCTGAAAAGATATTTTATTGTCTGGATTGGCGTGTCCCTCATGCTTCTTACAGTTCTGCTAACCTTGTTTACTACAATGGCCGATGACGGAATGGTATGGGACTACCAATTTCTTTTTGAACAGGTAGTTAAGCATTTTGTAACAATGATTTTCCCAATGTGTATCACGCTGATTAGTGGGTATATGATTTCCCGTGAATATACAGACGACACATTAAAAAATATTGAAACATTACCCATTTCATTTAGGAAACTTCTGGCGGGTAAATTGATTGTTTCTGCAATTCTGTCGCTTTTCTTAGGAATTGTGTGCTTTGCTTTCACAGTCGTTGCAAATTTTATCATGGGATATGATGGATTTGCTTTGATTCCTGCGCTTACAGGATTGGTGCAAATGGCATTGTTAGGATTATTCCTTTACTTGACAATGCTACCCATTATTGTTCTGACAAGCAGACATAAAGGGAGTTTCCTTGTAGGGGTTATCGTCGCTTTTGTATATGGGTTTATAGGAATGTTTGCAAATGGGACTTTACAATCTATATATCCTGTCTCCGCTGCGCTTGGTTTAATCAATTATCGAGCTGGCGCAGAAGGAGTTATGTGGAATAAAGGACTGTGTTTTATTAGCATTCTGATTATGTGTGCTATTGGAATTGCTTTGATGTTTGTAAAACAGAAACCAGAAAAGAGAGAAGCTAAAAAAACACAGCACACAGCACCTAAAAAGGGCTGGTAAAAGAAAGAGAGGTAACCTTTATGAGTTCTAAGAAAAAAATAGGAATTGTGATTGTCGTTGCTGTACTAGCAATTACTTTTATGACTGTAGCTTTTCTCACTACGCAAACCAATACAGACTACTATACGCAGATCGATAACCGATGGGTAACAGATATTGCACCGCATGGTGCGATGAACTATAAATACACATTGGTTGCTTATGATGAAAGTGGTAATGCGAAAGACGTTACTTTTGAAACAAGCAAAGTTCTCACAGATGGTGCGTATCTGTGCTTGAAAGTGGCTCCCATCAGAGGGGTTGTAACATGGGCTGAAATGCAGTTTGATGAATTACCTTCTTCTGTTCAAGAAAAATATAAAGAATAACCCCGCAGGACAATAAAGGTGCCTGTAATGAAATATATTTAGATCAGCTGCCGCACGACGGCAAAAGAAAAAAAGCCGTCGTACAGCAGCCCTTTTGACACGCCCATACGACCAGCGGCGGCTTTGATTTTCAGAGCCGCCGTTTCTTTCGTTTATCCTAAACCAACGACGACCTAACACCGTGTAAATCCACGGCGGCATATAGGAGGATTGCCGCCGTGTCTATTTTTGCCTTTTTTCACAGTACCCATGACCTACATCAGTTAAAAAAAGCATAGCTCCCCCTCCTGGTTATTCCGGCTATGTATGCGAAATTTGTTGGAACCTTAACTATTATGTCATTTCATGCGTCCGTGTGGCTTCATGCCGCCCGGGCGCTTTTGTGTTCTTATGGGGCTGCTTCGGGTCATGTTGGCCCGAAGTCATTCCCCGGTGCCGCTCCCCGCCGCCTTCGTTTCGGTCACTCGTCAACCAACAACCGAAACGGAGGTCAATATGGCTATTATCAATTTGCGGGACTATTACCCATTCTATACATCAGATTGCTTCATGGAAGTATCGGAAGAAGTTGCAGAAATGTTCAAAGAGTTTGATCGTAAGGAGGCGGCTTATCGGCTGCGTACATACCGCCACAAAGCCTACTATTCCCTTGATCGGGATGACGGGCTGGAGCATGAAGCTGTCTTTGTTGCCTTATCTCCCCATGAACTGTATGAGCGGAAAGTGACCATGCAGGAGCTTCATGCGGCGATTGCCAGTCTGCCGGACAAACAGGCAAAACGGATTTACGCTCATTTCATTCTCGGCATGACCAAACAGGACATTGCCCGGGCAGAGGGTGTCCATGAAAAAGTGGTTCGTGTCGCAATCGAGCGAGGTCTGCGGCGCTTAGAAAAAATTTTGAAAAATTCTTTGTAATGAGTACCGATTTGGACCGGAAAATGAAATGGCTTATGAGAGGCAAAACGCTTCGGGTCACAATGGCCCGAGGTTCAGACAAGCCTCATGCAGATTGAAAATTGAATAAAAAGACACCCGGATACGAAGGGGAACGCGCTGTGTGACAGACCCGCCATGACCTCGGATTTCAGAGAATACAGTCTTTGTAAAACTGAGCGAGCGAACAGGTTCATGCCATAGGTGGGGCAAGGCTGGCTCCACCGGAACAGGCGCAGGACCCGGATACTTGCGTTTAGTCACAGTCCGAGCGTTGAAGCGGCCTTGCAAGCCGTGAGCCGTCGCAGGCAATGAGAACGCCTTGCCATCAGAATGGGGAGAGTTGAAATACTATGGGGCATGAAGCCTATGCCCGTCCGGTGTGTCTGAAATGAAGTGAAAACCTATGGGGAGCCCCCGGCAATGCTGTCTGATGATAGGCCAACCGATCCGGCGTGGCTCCCCATCTTTTCAAAAAAGGAGCACTTTATGGGAAATGCGTTTGGAATGATCCCCGGCTTGGAACCGGACGAATGGAGCAATGACGCCTGCCGTGGTTATGTCATTATGGCAATGGAGGACTGCGGATTTTCAAAGAAGGATATACGGCGTGTTGTGGGGCAGCTTTATGAAGTATTCGACCTCAACAGCGTGGAGGACGCCAAAGAAAAGTACCTTTCCAGTCCTTACTGACCTCGGGGCACATTGACCCGAAGTGGAGAAAGCTCAAAGGGCGGCACCTGCTGGGTGCCGTCTTTTGACATTTCCCCACGGGACAAGTGGGAAAGGCTGGCATATACACGCACTTTCGCAAAGGAGGTTTTCAATGACGCAAGCTGTCACTTATGAACGAGAAACAAAGTCTGTCGCATTTCAAGGGAAGATTATTGTGCTGGAAAGCCTCACGCCGGTACTTCCCCCGAAGGAGAAAGAACAGCGCAAAAAAGAAATTGAGCGTTGTCTTTACGAGGTGTTCAGCAAATATGGGGACAGATTTCCCTAATCATTCGCAACATTGTTGTCCGGGGCTGCTGATGGTATAATATAGTTGTAAGGTTGGTAGCTCCATTCCAACAAGGAAAGGAGCCCAATATGGAATTTATCAGAGAAGATTGTATTTACGCAAGACAGTCAGTAGACCGCAAGGACAGTATCAGCATTGAAAGTCAGATCGACTTTTGCAAGTATGAATTGAAAGGTGGGAGCTGCCGGGTATTCAAGGACAAAGGCTATTCCGGTAAGAATACGGACAGGCCGGAGTTTCAAAAGCTGCTGGGCGAGATCCGCAAGGGAAAGGTTCGGCGGGTCATCGTGTACAAGCTGGACCGTATAAGCCGCTCTATTCTGGACTTTGCAACGATGATGGAGCTGTTTCAAGAGTACGATGTGGAGTTTGTATCCTCCACGGAAAAGTTTGATACTTCGACCCCGATGGGCCGGGCCATGCTGAATATCTGCATTGTATTCGCCCAGCTTGAACGTGAGACAATTCAGAAGCGTGTCACAGACGCCTACTATTCACGGTGCCTGAAAGGCTTTCACATGAGCGGACAGGCACCATACGGTTATCAGTTAGAGCCTACTGTGGTAGAGGGTATCCGCACAAAGAAAATGGTTGCCGACCCCGTAGCCGCCGACCATGTTCGGCTGATGTTTGAAATGTACGCTGAACCGGAAACCTCCTTCGGAGATATTACCCGATACTTCGAGGAACAAGGTATCAAGATTTACGAGAAGTCAATGGTTCGGAGTTTTCTTTCCCAGCTTTTAAGAAACCCCGTTTACGCACAGGCCGATTTGGAGTTGTACGAATTTTTTAAGAGCCAGGGCGCAGCGATTGTCAATGACGCTTCCGACTTTGCCGGAACAAACGGCTGCTATCTCTATCAGGGGCGGGATGTGAAGGAGGACAAGGACAGGTGCTTAAAAGACCAGATACTTGTTATTGCTCCCCACGAAGCACTCATTTCCTCTGACACATGGCTGAAATGCCGGAAAAAACTTATGGCAAATACCACCTTCCAGCAGGGACGGAAACCGAAAAATACTTGGCTGGCCGGAAAAATCAAATGCGGTCATTGTGGGTATGCTCTGAAAGCCACCCATGTACCAAACAGCACCGGATATTTCCGCTGTACCAAACGGACGGAAAACAAAGGCTGTCCGGGCTGCGGGAAAATCCGCAAAGAAGAATTTGAGCACTTCATTTTCTCGGCCATGCAGGAAAAGTTCAAAGATTTTCAGATACTCCACGGCAGAGAGGAAAAAGTCAATCCGAAACTGACTGCCTATCAAGTGGAACTGGCACAGGTGGAGGCAGAAATTGAAAAGCTGCTGGACACGCTGACCGGAGCCAATGCGACTTTGCTTGCCTACGCCAACAAAAAAATTGAAGAACTGGACACCAGACGCCAGACCATTTCAAAGGCAATCGCCGAATTGAGCGTTGAAACCATATCTCCCCAGCAGATAAAGAAGTTATCCTATTATCTCGACAACTGGGACAGCATAGATTTTGACGACAAAAGAAAAGCCGCCGATGGTTTGATCTCTACGATCAAGGCCACCAGCGACCGTGTTCAGATAGAGTGGAAAATCTGACATTTCCGCTCTATCGCCCCTCATTTCTATTTTATCTTGTTTGTACCCCTTGTACACCGATGTTTTCTTATTTTATACGCAAATAACTTTTTGATTCGGCGCAGAAAAAAAGAACTTGGTTTATATATGCTACTTGGAATGCCAAAAAACAAAATATCCCGTGTCTTGGTGTATGAAACATTTATTATCGGTATCTTATCCTTGTTTACCGGCATGCTTATCGGCATCTTTCTTTCCCAAATCCTGACAAGCGTCACCGCCAATTTATTTGAGGTTTCTTTAGATTATCATTTTATCTACTCAAATAATGCCACTATATTAACCATTTTCTCCTTTAGTATCATCTTTTTTATTGTCATGTTGTTTAATACCTTCATTTTGAACCGCTATAAACTGATAGACTTAGTAAGAGCAGAACACATCATTGAACACATGCACATTAAAAAGGTTTATTTATCTTTTACGCTATTTATCCTTTCCCTAGCCATACTCGCTTTTACATATCATAAGGCTTTATATGAAAAAAGTCTGATACTTTCCTTCGATCATCTACCAACCATCATCCTCTGTGGCAGCATAGGAACTTTCTTATTTTTCATGTCTTTGGCTGGCTTTCTGATAACAATTATCAAACGATTTCATACTATTAAAGATAAAAACACAATAAAAATCTGATTATCCGCTAAAACACAGTATCTATCAGCATTTTCAAGGAAACAAACACATCAATTTACTACTTATTTACTACTAACGAATGAGCCTTGATACGCAAGTTTTCCTAGATATGCAAAGATATGGTACAGCACATCAGTATTGAAACAAGAAAAAATTGAATAACTTATAGACTATGGAACGCCTAAAATGACGTTCCTTTTCTATTTCCAGCCGTTCTTATTGGACGGCTATTTTATTACCAAAAATGAAAGGAGCATTAAACTATGAAAAAGACATGGAAACGATTGTGTACGGGCTTTTTAGCTCTTGCGACTGTCGTTACTGCTTTACCGACTACACCCGTTCATGCAGAAAGCAAGCAATACTGGACGGAAAGTGCAGAGCGTGTCGGTATCATTGAAAAAGTAATGAATGACGGTTCTATCGGTTCGACATTCAATGAGGGCTATATGAAAGTCGAGGGCGAAACTGCCTATTGTATTGACATCAATACAGATTTTAAGAATGGCTACAAGACCAGAGCTGACGCAAGCTCACGCATGAGTGCCGACCAGATTTCAAATGTGGCGTTATCCTTAGAGTATGTCAAACAGTATGGCGAAGCTCACAAGGAATTGAACTATAAACAAGTCTATCTGTTGGAACAATGTGTTGTCTGGCAGAGATTGAGCGTACATCTTGGCTGGCAATGTGATAACGTGCGAGCTTCTTATGATGAAATACCAAAGGCTACGCAGGACGAAGTTTTCTCTGGTGCAAGAGCCTTTGTCAAAGAAAATAAAGAACGCTATGAATGTGGCGGTTATATCTACTCTGGCGAGGGGCAGGAATTGGGACAATTCTGGGCGAAACTGAATGTCGGAAATACGAAACTGCAAAAGGTTTCCAGTAATACCAGCATTACAGACGGTAACGGGAATTACTCTATTGCAGGTGCGACCTATGGTGTCTTTTCTGATAAGGACTGCACGAAACAGCTTGCCACCCTTACGACTGATGAAAACGGAAATACAGATATTGTAGAGGTAAAAGCAGGCACAGTCTATATCAAGGAATTATCCGCACCAGCAGGATATAAAGTGGATAAAACTGTATATTCTTTAAAGGTTGAAGTTGGAAAGACAGCAACCTTGAAAGTATCAGATACACCGAAAGTAACGGACACTTTGATTGAGCTTTTCAAGATTGATATGGAAACACAGAAAGACAATCCGCAGGGGAACGCTTCTTTAGCAGGTGCGGAATTTACATGGAAGTATTATGCTGGCTTCTATAACAAAGACAATCTCCCTGCCGAAGCTACTCGTACATGGGTTACAAAGACAATCGCTGAAACAGACAGCAATGGGACAACTCATTACATCACAAAATTAGCGGACGCATACAAGGTATCTGGCGACAGCTTCTATATGCAGGACGGTAAAGCGGTTCTTCCACTTGGAACGCTAACTGTTGAGGAAACAAAAGCTCCAAACGGCTACTTGTTAGACGGTGCATATATGCAGGCTGGCGATAAGTCCGAACAGATTAAGGGCTTATATGTAACACAGATTACCGAGGACGGCGACCTTGCCGTATTAACTGGAAGTAACCAGTTTTCCGTATCTGACAAGGTTATCCGTGGCGGTGTAAAAATTCAGAAACGAGATTTAGAAACGGGCGATACAAAGCCACAAGGAAGTGCCACTTTGAAAGATACTGCTTTTGACATCATTTCCTTAAATGATAATTCTGTTTTGGTTGAGGGCAAGCTATACAAGAAAAATGAAGTCGTAAAAACTATTCGTACAGATATTGAGGGTATCGCTTCTACTTCTTCTGACCTCTTACCTTATGGAAAATTCCGTATCGTTGAAGGTGAAGCTCCCAACGGTTACTTAACTGACGGTGCAAAACCGATTGATTTTGCAATCACAGAAAATGGAAAAATCGTGGACTTAACCGACGAAGCCCATTCTATCTATAATCAGATTAAGCGTGGAGATATTGAGGGTGTAAAAATCGGTGCAGGTACACACAAGCGTCTTGCTGATGTTCCGTTTAGGATCACAAGCAAGACGACTGGGGAAAGTCATGTTGTAGTAACTGATGATAACGGGCAATTCTCCACTTCTGCTGACTGGGCTTCTCATAAGCACAATACTAACGCAGGCAAGACCAGCGAGGACGGTGTGTGGTTTGGAACTTCTGAACCAGACGACAGCAAGGGTGCGTTGCCTTATGATACCTACATCATTGAAGAAATGCGTTGCGACAGTAACAAAGGTTTTGAACTTATCCCACCTTTTGAAATCGTGGTATCAAGAAATAATCTTGTGATTGATTTAGGAACGCTGACTGATGAATACGAAAAAGAAATCTCTATCCATACCACAGCGACCAGCAAGGACGGCGAAAAGACTATCCTTGCAGGAAAAGAGGTTACAATCGTTGATACTGTCAAATTAGACGGACTTACAAAAGGCACAAAATATCAGCTCAAAGGCTGGCAGATGTTAAAGGAAGAAAACGCCGAACTTATCATTAACGGGAAACGTGTAGAAAACGATTATACCTTTGTCGCTGATGATGAAGAAATGAAAGTGGAAATTTCCTATACATTCAATGCGTCTGCTTTAGGTGGCAAGAACCTTGTTACCTTTGAAGAATTGTATGATTTAAGCAATCCAGACGAACCCGTGAAAGTTGCAGAACACAAGGACATTGCGGACGACGGGCAGACGGTACTTATCACAGAGCGTATCATCAAAATTCATACGACTGCTACCGACAAGGACGGCAACAAAGAGCTTGAAGCTGGAAAAGAGGTAACAATCATTGATACCGTAACCTTAGAGGGCTTAGAAGTCGGTACACAGTACAAACTTGTGGGTTGGCAGATGTTGAAAGAAGAAAATGCAGAGCTTCTTATCAATGGAAAGCGTGTGGAAAGTGATTATACGTTTACCGCTGACAGCGAAACTACGAAAGTGGAAGTTGCCTTTACCTTTGACGCTACTTCTCTTGACGGCAAACAGCTTGTAACTTTTGAAGAATTGTACGATTTGAGCAATCCAGACGAACCGAAGAAAGTTACCGAGCATAAGGATATTGAGGACAATGGACAGACGATTACCTTTAAGGAAAAACCCGAAGTCCCAGAAGAACCCGAAACACCACCGACACCAGAAAAGCCTAACAGACCTAGCGACAGTCCCAAAACGGGCGACAGTACAAATGTAATGGCTTTTATCGTGATGTTGCTTGCGTCTGCTGGTGGATTGGCTGGAACATATCTTTACAAACGCCGTAAAATGAAGAAATCATAAGGCGTAACGGTATGATGAAAGAAAAATCACGCTCTCCGCCGAAGCTGTCAAACGGCAGACTTCCGCTTATTCTGGCTTGTCTGCCAACAACCTGCAAGAACACGGATAGTCAAGGGTGCGAAGCATTGATTTTACCCTTTACTATCTGGGGGATTGCTGGTACTTCCCGAACCGCCAGAATAAGAAATCACAATCAATTAAATTATCAAATAAATATAGAAAGAAACGAGGTAAAACACTATGGAAATGAAATATGTCGTGCCAGATATGGCACAGTCTTTTGGAACTCTTGAATTTGCAGGCGAAAGCGACCATGTTTTTGACAGAGATAAAGATAACCGCAGATTTTTCGCAAGAAGAAGCTATAACCTTTATTCTGACATACAGAAAGGCGAAAATGTTGTGGTGGAAATTCCCGTGCAGGCTGGCGAAAAGCATTTCAAGTATGAACAGAAAGTAAAACTTGTCAATCCAAAGTTATATGGCAGAGGTTACGCAATCGGGGATATGGGACATACCGATTATGTGTTGCTTGCTGATGATATTGTAGCAGTTGAAGAAAAGTAAAGGAGTGAAAAATTTATGAGATTATCAAACGGATTTGTTATTGACAAAGAGAAAACATTTGGAGAATTAAAGTTTACAGCGGTGCGTGATGTGTTCTTGCAGAATGAGGACGGGACACCGAGTACCCAGCTTAAAAAGCGTATCTATGATTTGAAGTGCAGTCTGCATGGTGGAATTATCCCCGTGTCTGTACCGCCCGAAGTACCGTTAAGGGAATTTCCGTACAATGCAGTCGTGGAGCTTGTCAATCCCGTAGCCGATACGGTATCAAGAAAGACGTTTGGTGGTGCAGATGTTGACTGGTATGTAAAGGCAGAGGATATTGTATTGAAGAATAAGGGAAATCAGAACGCAGGCAATCCACAGAACCATACACCGCAGGGACAGCCGAAAAAATAAAAATTCTCCTCATAGGTTAGAAAAATAGCGGTACTCTCCCGTTAGTAGATTGCCTACCTTATCGTAAATGGTTAAAATAACGATAGGAGGTGGCACAAATGTATCAAATCAACAATGAAAAATTCGGACACTTTTTAACCGAAGTGCGAAAAGAAAAACAAATGACACAAAAGGACTTAGCAGATAAGTTGTTTGTGTCGGATAAAACAGTTAGTAAATGGGAACGTGGTGTTTCCCAAACAAAAAGATATTAAGAAACAGCCCATGTTTACCTGCTTGCAAACAAAAGAATATTGCTACTAGACTAAGAGATACTACATAAGTGTGTTGGTATCTCTTTTTTGTTGCCGTGAAACAGCAGACTATTTCATTTCTGCTTGATTACCTTAAAACTTATTAGTCTATGGTTTGTCAAGGGCTTGTTGCGTGAGAAATGCTGAATATCACCCTTTACAAAACATAGGCTGATAAGTAACTTTTCAAAAGCAGAAAAGAAATGGCAATGCTTATAACAATATGATATAATGCAGATGAAGACAAAAAAGGAATTTGTCGAGCTGGTTAGTTCGAGATAATTTTGAGTTTGTTAAGATGTGGTGCACTTGATGGAATCACAGGTACGACATCATATTATGGAGGATGAAATAGATGATAGGTTTGATTGTTGCGAGGTCAAAGAATAATGTTATAGGCAAGAATGGTAATATACCATGGAAAATAAAGGGAGAACAAAAGCAATTTAGAGAGTTAACAACGGGTAATGTGGTTATTATGGGGCGAAAGTCTTATGAAGAAATCGGTCATCCGTTGCCTAATAGAATGAATATTGTTGTTTCCACCACAACAGAGTATCAAGGAGATAATTTAGTTTCAGTTAAATCATTAGAAGATGCATTATTATTGGCTAAAGGACGAGATGTATACATATCTGGTGGATATGGACTATTTAAGGAAGCTTTGCAAATAGTAGATAAAATGTATATCACAGAAGTAGATTTAAATATTGAAGATGGAGATACATTCTTTCCAGAATTTGATATCAATGATTTTGAAGTTTTGATAGGGGAAACACTTGGTGAGGAAGTGAAATATACGAGAACATTTTATGTAAGGAAAAAATGAATTGAGTAAATTTTGGATTTAGGGTGTTTTCATAAATATATTGCTTTTTATGCATATATAAATTGTTGTAAGACAAATTCCAGTTGAACCAAATCGCTGCGCGATGGCCTGCCAAGGCTGTGGCGCAGCGATTTGGTTCAATTGGTAAAAATCGGTGTGCAGTCCAGAGGAATGGGCAGATACATTCTAAATGTAGTCTGCTTTTTCCTCTGTCCTGACGCCGATTGTTTACGAAATAATTTGTATGGGGCGATAAAATCAGAATTTGAGAGAGTATTGAATATGAATAAGGAATGGTCTGAACTTAATAAAACAATGCAGGCACAAATAAAAAAGAAAGATACTTATAAGAGGGGTATTGATACTTTACTTACTTTACGAAGTCAGTTAATACAAACCTTAGTATCTTTCAAAGAAGAATTATGCAGAGAAGATTTTAACTCAATCCCCTTCATAAACGCTGATGGTTATCATAGTAAGACGATTGCTTATTCTATTTGGCATATTTTCCGCATTGAAGATATAGTTGTGCATACAGTGATAAATGAAGATGAACAAGTATTTTTTGCAGGCAATTATCAAGAGCGTATCAATTCACCTATCATTACAACAGGAAATGAACTCATGAAACAGCAGATTGCAGACTTTTCAAAACAGCTTAATCTGGAAGAATTATATTTATATATTTTCGAAGTATGGGAAAGCACTGAGAAAATGCTTGAACGGTTATCTTATGATGAATTGAAAAGAAAAATACCGAAAGAAAGAAAAGGATACTTAGAATCGTTGAATGTAGTAAACGACAATGAAAAAGCAATTTGGCTGATTGATTATTGGTGTAATAAAGATATTTGTGGACTAATTCAAATGCCGTTTTCAAGACATTGGATTATGCACACAGAAGCCTGTTTGCGTATAAAGAACAAGATACATTCATAGGCAAAAATTTCAGTTTGTAGAACTAAGGAAATTGGAATTTAAGGAGGAATAAAGTATGGTTAGTGATTTTATAAGAGCAGCATTTCCATGGATTTTAATGGGTTTATTTGTAGCAATCAGTTGTTCCCTTATGAGTAAAAAAGAGAAATAAATTCCTGTTTGTATTTATAAAAGAGAAAAAATGAGAAAAGTAGTTTTATTTATTGCCATGAGCCTTGACGGATATATTGCGGACGGTAATGGTGGAGTAGCTTGGCTAAATGGTCATGGAAATGACAATGAAAACATCGACACTTATACAGAATTTACCAAAGATATAGATACTGTCTTAATGGGGTGGAATACTTCTCATCAGGTTGTTACTGAACTTTCTCCGCAAGAATGGGTATATAATAAATTTACAACTTATGTATTAACACATAAAGAGTGCAATTCTTCCCAACAAATTCATTTTACAAGTGAAAATCCTGTTTTATTATTGGAACGGCTAAAACAAGAAGCAGGAAAGGATATTTGGATTTGTGGCGGAGCAAATCTTGTTCAGCAGTTGGTAAGCAAAAATATGATTGATAAATATTACATTTCTGTTATTCCTACTCTGTTAGGAAATGGGGTTCGTCTTTTGGGCAACATAGACAGGGAAATAAAGTTAAGGCTTTGTAAAACACAGACTTATAACGGAATAACCGATTTGATTTATATGCGTAGATAACTAGAGAGAAACAGAAAAGCTGTTAAACCGACGGAGCGATCCGACCACGTTGGCGGGAAAATCCTTAAGATTTTTCCGCCATGCTTGCAAGGGGGCGGTTCGCTTCGGCGGTTCGGCGAGCTTGCGAGCCGTTCAAAGCCCCCGTTATCTAACAAGGGGGGCACAAAAAACAAGAAACACTATACACTAACAAGCGGAAAACGCTGTATTTATAAGGCAAAACCCCATTTTTACAGTAGTGATATAAATTGTACCTATATCACTATGAAAATTGAATAGTAAATATGAGAAAGACAGTTGATTTCAAAAAATAAGAAATTGATTGTCGTTTTCTTTTGCAGAAATTTAAGTGCAGGCAATTATGGTAGTTGTCGTAATTGCTGTCAGCTCAGTGTTTATCACTGATGGTGTGAAAGATTTACGGTTGGAGATGTTCAATAAGATTATTGGTGCTTAATTATTTTTATTGTAGTGCTGATATGAGAATGTTATAATTGGGGTATAAAACATACAAATAAATTTGCTGAAAAATGAGGTATCAAAATATGGAAAATGAATTACTGGAAAACTTAGGAAGACTTCACACAACTGAACTTGGCGTTATTAGAATTAAAAAGAACTTATCTTTGAATGTAGAAAATGTAATTGAATGGTGCAAAGAAAAAATTAGCCTTTCTAATGCGGAAATCACAAGAAAAGGAAAAAACTGGTATATAACGATTGATAATTGTATTATAACGGTAAATGCGTACAGTTATACCGTTATCACTTCTCACAAGGTAAAATGATAAATTTTTCTATAAAGGAATTAAACGCATTTGCAGTTATTGGGCAGGAAGTAGAACTGACTAATTATCAAAAAAAGAATATTCAGATTAGTACACAGTTTTGGAGAAAGTTTAACAGTAGTTTGAAAAAAGCGTATCTTTCACAATCAGGAAATTGGGTAAAATATGCTTTTATGGAAAGAAGAAATGGAAAACTTTATTATTTCTGTTCTATTCCCCAAAGAACCATTACCCCAGAGGGCTTTCTGTATAAAGAAATACCGTCTTATAAATATTTGGTTGTGGAGCATATTGGTGCTATGGATAAAATATATGAAACTTATGGCAAGATTTATGAAGAAATTATTCCTAGTACATCGTATATTCCTATAAAAGATATTATCCTACACTTTGAAAAATACGATTATCGTTTTCATTGGAATAGTGATAATTCAGTTATTGAAATTTGGATACCTATTCAAGATTAGAAGCAATTTTATATCCATACACACAAAGCAGTTAGTCTTAGGATTGACTGCTTTTTCTATACAGATTTTTAATGACAGGCAATTATCAATTATGGTAGTTGCCTTTTTTGATTGGAGGAATTGAAGAATGAATGATAAAAACTTTATTGAAGAACTAAGACAAAAGCGTGAGGAATACGGAGTAACACAAACAAGGCTTGCTGTTGCCTGTGGTATCAGCCGTGAATATTACAACCGCATTGAAAAAGGAAAACAGCCATTGAATGACGAATTAAGAGAAATCATAGAAAAACAGATTGAGCGTTTCAATCCGCAAGAACCACTATTCTTATTGATTGATTACTTTCGTGTCCGCTTTCCTACTACGGACGCATTGGCGATTATCCGTGATGTATTACAACTGAAATCTAATTACATGCTTTATGAAGATTATGGAAAATACGGATATGAAAGCAAATATGTACTTGGCGACATCAATATCATGTGTTCCATGCAGGAGCATTTAGGTGTTTTATTGGAACTGAAAGGCAAAGGCTGTCGGCAAATGGAATGTTATCTACTGGCACAGGAACGCTCATGGTATGACTTCATGCTGGATTGTATGACGGCTGGTGGTGTGATGAAACGGCTTGATTTGGCTATCAATGATAAAGCAGGAATATTGGATATTCCAAAGTTAAAGGAAAAATACAAGGCTGGCGAATGTATCTCCTACTTCCGTATGCAGAAAGATTACAGCGGTACAGAAAAATGCGGTAGCGATTTACCAAAGAATACAGGAGAAACCTTATATCTCGGTTCAACAAGTAGCGAATTATATATGTGTGCTTATCAGAAAAATTATGAGCAGTATGTCAAGAATGGCACAGAAATTGAAGATACGGAGATTAAGAACCGTTTTGAAATACGCATGAAGAACGAACGAGCCTATTATGCGGTTGTAGATTTACTGACCTATCGGGACGCTGAACGCACCGCTTTTTCTATCATCAATCATTATGTCCGCTTTGTTGACAGAGAGGACGACAAGCCAAAAAGTCAATGGATAACAAATGATGATTGGGCATGGTTTGTAGGGGAAAACAGAGAGCCGATACGCTTAACCACAAAGCCAGAGCCTTACACTTTACAAAAAGCGTTGCATTGGCTACAAAGACAAGTCGCACCAACCATAAAAATGGTACAGGCATTAGACAGAGAAAATCGTACAACGATACTGAAAGATATGATTGAGCAGGCAGAACTAAAAGACAAGCATAAACATTTATTACAATTAGAGAAATCAACCATAGAAGAACGTATAGATACCGCTGTTCCACAAGAGAATGACGGTATTTTTTAATGTAATTGAAAAATTTCAGATTTAGTCAGCAAAGAGCTGTTTTCATTCCCTATGTGAAGTGAAAGAAGAAAAATAAATTTTTTATTAAATCTGCAACAAAATGGCTACTTGCGTACAGATATGGTGCGAGAAAAGGAAATCTAAACTTTTTTTGAAAATAGGTCATTAAATCGGGGCTTGCTGTCCCTATATGAAGTGAAAGAAGAAAAAAGTTTTGAAAAAATGACGGAAATTCGTGATTAGTGGACAGTCTTCTGTGAAAAGAGGAAAAACATCATCATTTTGTATTCAAACAGGCATTAGCAGTTGAGTGTTGATGTGAAAAGATGAAAATACTTTGTTCTCAACTTAACAATTTAAGGTTTCCGTTCCCTATATGGTGCAAAGAAAATATTTCATTCTATTGTTGGCAGTAACGGTATGGTTTGGGTAGTTAGGGTGTGAAAAGGAAAATATTCTTTTTTCATCATCAACTTAGCAAAATGACATTTTCTATCCCTATATGGTGCATGAAAAGAAGTTAAAATTTTTCCATTTAAACTTAGCAAATGGACGTTTGCTGTACAGATAGTAGTGAAAAAGGAGAAAATCAACCGTTGATTGCCAAAATGAACCGTTCCATTTGTACTAATAATGGAAAAAGTTTTGGATTTTGGTTACGTTTCTCCTCTTTTCCAACGCGATATATAGGAAAGACGATTTTTTTCTTTCAATCGTTCTTTGACAACTGAATAAAGTAATTCAATACGTTTGACAGACAGCTAGCCGTTGAAACAAATACGCCACGACCTTTCCCCTGCAAGAGCGAGCGAAAACCTATTTGTGTTCTTGTAAAAGATTTGTCCTCTTTTATCGCCATGACCTGTACTGTCAGATAATGATACTCCCGTACAGCCACAGCTTGAGCATTAAGAGCGTCGCACGCAATGGGTACGGCTACATAAGAACTATGCAGAGGTGGAACTCCTGTGGGCTATGACAAAAGCCGTTGAATTGCTTAGAAAGATTTTACAGAAAGGGGGTATGTGTTATTGATAATGCTGTAAAAACAATTCAAAAGAAAAATGGCAAGTGTGGCATTGGCAACAGAGGAAAGACAAAGATTGTAGTAAAAGAGCATTTTTCCGAAAAGGGCAAAACAATGGAAGAACTTCTAACTGATGTCATGCTGGAAAAAGCAAAGCAGACAATCGCATAAAATCGGTGCAGTTGTAAGAAATAGATTGAATGACAAAAAGTACCCGTGTTATACTTTACTTGCAAGCAGGTATTGTAAACACGGGTTAGTTATAAAGGAGGATAACTGACAATGAAACAACAGATTTACAATACTGCACTTTATCTTAGGTTAAGCCGAGATGATGAATTACAGGGCGAAAGTTCCAGCATTACCACACAGAGAAGTATGTTGCGTTTATATGCAAAAGAACATCATTTGAATGTCATTGATGAATATATTGATGACGGCTGGTCGGGAACAAATTTTGACAGACCGAGTTTTCAAAGAATGATTGAGGATATAGAGGCAGGAAAAATCAACTGTGTTGTAACGAAAGACCTTTCCCGTCTTGGCAGAAATTATATTATGACAGGACAATATACAGAATTGTATTTCCCTAGTCATAATGTCCGCTACATAGCGATTGATGACGGTGTAGACAGCGAAAAAGGCGAAAGTGAGATTGCACCATTTAAGAACATCATCAATGAATGGGTGGCAAGAGATACAAGCCGTAAAGTCAAATCAGCATTTAAGACAAAGTTTGCGGAGGGGGCTCATTACGGTGCTTATGCTCCGTTAGGATATAAGAAACACCCTGACATCAAAGGAAAACTGTTGGTTGATGATGAAACAAAATGGATTATTGAAAAAATCTTTTCCCTAGCCTATCAAGGTTACGGAAGTGCAAAAATCACAAAGCAGTTAAGAGCAGAAAAAGTTCCGACAGCGTCATGGCTAAATTTTACAAGATACGGTACTTTTGCACATATCTTTGAGGGAAAACCCGAAAGTAAGCGTTATGAGTGGACGATTGCTCATGTCAAGGCGATATTGAAAAGTGAGGTTTATATCGGAAACAGTGTTCACAATATGCAGTCTACGGTATCGTTCAAGAGCAAAAAGAAAGTGCGTAAGCCCGAAAGTGAATGGTTTCGAGTAGAAAACACTCACGAGCCGATTATTGACAAGGAAGTGTTCTATCGTGTGCAGGAGCAGATAAAATCAAGACGCAGACAGACAAAGGAAAAGGCAACGCCGATTTTTGCAGGGCTTGTCAAGTGTGCGGATTGTGGTTGGTCTATGAGATTTGGAACGAATAAGACAAATAAAACGCCTTACAGTTATTATGCTTGCAGTTACTACGGGCAGTTTGGCAAAGGTAATTGTTCTATGCACTACATTCGTTATGATGTGCTGTATCAAGCCGTATTGGAACGCTTGCAGTATTGGGCTAAGGCAGTACAGCAGGACGAAGAAAAGGTATTGAACAAGATACAGAAAGCTGGCAATGCAGAGAGAATACGGGAAAAGAAGAAAAAGGCAAGTACATTGAAGAAAGCCGAGAACAGACAAAATGAGATTGACCGTTTATTTGCGAAAATGTATGAAGATAGAGCCTGTGAGAAGATAACAGAGCGAAATTTTGTGATGTTGTCCAGCAAGTACCAAAAAGAACAGATAGAACTGGAACAGCAGATAACAAGCCTAAGAGAAGAACTAAGTAAAATGGAACAGGATATGATAGGTGCTGAAAAGTGGATTGAGTTAATCAAGGAATATTCCGTACCAAAGGAACTGACAGCACCATTATTAAATGCCATGATAGAAAAAATCCTCATACATGAAGCAACAACGAATGAGGATAACGAAAGAATACAGGAAATTGAGATATATTACCGATTTATTGGAAAAGTTGAGTAATCAACAAGAGTAATATTTTTAACTAAGGGAAACCGGAAACAGTATGCCAAATGTTACATTACTTATCCCTATTGCTGATGTACTTGGTATTACAGTAACAGAACTTTTACAAGGAGAAAAATTAAAAGAGAACAAGACATTAAATAGTGATGTGGTAGAAACTCTTGTTGTAAACTCGTTAGACTTGTCGTTGCGTGATACAATTCGTCAACGAAAAAAGAACTGGATATTTGCATTTCTTATCTCAATCGGTGTGGTAGTTATAGAAGCAATATTATTAACTGTTTCTGGAATTTCCATAGAACAAATGGGAGATAGTTTGTATATATCTTTGTTAATGCTTTTGTTTGCAAGCTGGCTTTGCATTTTTGCAAAAGAATTATTACCGACATATTATGATACAAATAAAGCTAATTTTGTATCACAAGGAATTTTCAGAATACACATGGCAGGGCTATCTTTTAATAATGCAAACTGGGGATATGTATTAACAGTATTTAGAGTATTTACATTAGGAACTGCTATTCTATATCCTATTATTTGCTATATCAGTTTTTTAGTTGGTGGCATTTCATTATGGAATACTGTAAAATATCCAGCTATAATTATTTTGCTGATAGGAATGTTAGTAACAACCTATATCGTTGGAAAAAAATACGAATAATGATATAAGCAGTTAGTCTTAGGATTGATTGCTTTTTTGTACCCAGAAAGGAGTGATTGACTTATGCATAAGATTTGGAATAAAGGACACCGTATCAGAGCCAGCGACAAGCACCTTGTCTACCACTTTTCCATAGGGACGCTTCTGTTTGTATTTGTGGCGGTTCTTCTGCTACTGAATATAAAACAGCTCATGCGTACCGATTGGGAGCATTTCATCTTATTAGAAAACGGCTTGACGCTTTCCCCTTACAACTTCATAACCATACTGATAGCGACTGGTGTTTGTGCATTGGTCGCTTTTCTGTATTACCGCTTCGGTTACGACAGCTTCAAGAAGCTCCTGCACCGTCAAAAGCTGGCACGAATGATACTGGAAAATAAGTGGTATGAAGCCGATACCGTACAAGACAGCGGTTTTTTTACTGACCTGCAAAGCAGATCAAGGGAAAAAATCGTCTGGTTTCCGAAGATTTATTATCAAATGGAAAAGGGACTGCTTCATATCCGCTGTGAAATCACGCTGGGAAAATATCAAGACCAGCTTTTACGGTTAGAGGATAAATTGGAAAGTGGCTTGTATTGTGAGCTGACCGACAAGACCCTGCATGACGGCTATATCGAATATACCCTGCTTTATGATATGATAGCGAACCGCATTACTATTGATGAAGTACGGGCAGAAAACGGCTGTCTTAGACTGATGAAAAATCTTGTCTGGGAATATGACGCACTCCCTCA
>NZ_CAXUBY010000035.1:0-28995 GCF_964249515.1 Eubacterium sp. 3_1_31 | reverse complement strand
TCCTTGCAATCATTATACCAGAAAATGGGGCAAAAGTCAGTAAAATCAAGTGTTTTCAGTTTGCTCAGCAGACACTAAATAAACGCATTTAACTTTATTCACTGTTGATAACGCTGCTGTCCTTACTTCTTTTGGTGTTTGCTCACAATGTCTTCCTTGTGGTCTCTCATATTATAAAATGATTCGTTTCACACGTTTCTTGTTGTATTTCTAATGGTTGAATCTATTGATTCACCTTGTCATTCATAAAGTGACACCCATCTATATAAATCATTTCCAGATTTATACAATTTCAGATTATAACCTATCTGGCTTTTTCCACGTTTATCACTCTTGTAATCCTGCACTGCTTCAACTTTCTGTTCTATTGTGTATTTGCTTTTCCTTCCCATAAGAAAAGATCCCTCCTTTCATAAACAACGTTTTATTTATTTCCGTTGTTTACTTTAGAGGGATCATATCAACTTATTGAAACTGTTTTTTCTTACTTTTTTATAATGAAATTGCGGTTTCTAGGGCAACTTCCATCATCGCATGAAAGGATGTTTGTCGCTGTTCAGCTGTAGTAACGGCACTTGTGACTAAAGAATCACTGATAGTTAATAAACAAGCCGCTTTTTTACCCAGCACTTTAGCATTATGGAACAAGGCGAAACTTTCCATTTCTACACAGACACAACCATGTTTTTCATAGAATTCTTTATGTCCATCTACATTTTCCTCATGATAGAAAACATCACTGGAATGAATTCTTGCCTCAACTAATTGCTGATCCAATTTTTCTGCTGCTTTACGAATGGCTGCATTCAATTCTTCGCTTGGATACTGTATATCGCCATCAACATCTGCCTGTGCTTTCGCAAAAGTTGACTCGCTCCATGCACCATCTGCCAGAACTAAGTCAAATAGATCAAGTTTGTCTGTATATGCTCCGGCACTTCCGATACGAATAATTGCCTCAACTCCATAAAACTTAAATAATTCATAGGAATAGATTCCAATACTAGGCATTCCCATGCCACTTCCCATAACCGAAACTCGTACACCTTTATAAGTGCCCGTATAGCCAAACATATTACGAACCGTATTGAACTGTACGGGATTTTCCAAATAAGTTTCGGCAATAAATTTCGCCCGCAATGGATCTCCAGGCATTAATACTACCTTTGCAATATCACCGGCATTTGCCGCATTATGTGGTGTTGACATAACTATATCCTCCTTATGATTACCAGTATTAGTATACCATATCTAATTTCGATATCCTAATGATTTCATATATCATTTTTTATGAAAACGCCTACCTATTTCTATTTTATTCAATTGTATCACAAGGCAGAAATCCTGTACTGATAAACGCTTTTGCTAACTACCTTTTTAGCAAGTCCTCATCTCTTTTTTATGATCTTTTGGTTGAATACTCACGTATTATTTTTTTATTTTATTATCTGATCATCTGAACGTTTTCTTACATTTTCTTAAATACCATACGCTAGATTAGATTTATACGTTATAATGATTACATAAAACAACAAGAGGTGTCTTATGAAAAAGTTAATTCCTATCATTTTAAGTATCGTAACAGCATTCAGCTTGTTAATGCCTGTGCAAGCCAAAAAAGATGATTCTGCGTTGCCAGATGATAACAAGATTCGCTTGGTCAATGTTACAGAAGACGGCCATTATGAAATCATCAAAGAAAATGATTCCTATGCTGCTGCTAAGGTTTCTCATACCCTTTTACAGCATCAATATGAAAATCTAGGCATAGCAAAAGGACAAACCTTTTTATCGATAGAAAATGGCGTAGTTGAATTTAAAAAAGCACAAGATTGCAGTGTCAATATTACCTATACAAATACAGCGAATCAAGAGGAAGGTTATACCAATGGGTGTTATGGTGCCGATGGAGCCTTTTTAGAATATAACGATGGCAATGGTATGGTGAAATTTCAATTGTCAGGTGTCATCGGATCTACTTCCATTGAAAATGTGACAATCCATCCCCTTACTACTCTTCCAAATGTTTCACACTTTGAGGTGCATAATGGTATCTTGTTGCATTTTTTGAAAAGTGATATTGCCAGTAAGGGCTATGATAATGTTTTGCATTTAGGTCAAGCCCCTTCTTACCTTAAAGAAAAGACAATTTACTATAGCTATGACAGTCATTATTTTTATAAAAGCTTTTCTGCCATGATCACAGATGTGCGCAAAAGTATCCATACACAAGCAGTAAACGCAAAACAGCCATATTATAATTATTATCAATATGTCAATCATCGTTCGACAACCGCTTATTCCTATGAAGATGTTCATGCTTATTTGCAAAACACTCGTCTCTTAAAACAATCTATCACCAAATTTGAAGGTACTTATCTGCATGACATTCTCACTCAGTCTATGATCGTACAAGGGGAAAAAGGGTTTTTTCAATACCAAAATCAGTTTGGCGCAAATGCCCTTATGATGCTTTCCTTAGCCTTAAACGAAAGTGCCAGTGGACGCAGCGCCTTATCTTATAATCGCAACAATTTGTTTGGTCATGCGGCCTATGATTCTGATGTAGAAAAAAATGCCTCACGCTACTTACGCGTAAGTGACAGTATTTACGCTCATGCAGCCCATTACATATCATCCTCTTATTTAAATCCGAACCAATTTCAATACCATGGCGGTCATTTCGGAAACAAAGCGGGCGGTATGAATGTTTCTTATGCTAGCGATCCTTACTGGGGTGAAAAAGCGGCACAATACTATTATGACATTGATCATGCCTTACAAGATAAAGACTTAAATCAGTATGCGATTGGTATTACCGGCACTAAAAAAGTTAATGTCAGAAAAGATCCTAAAGAAGCTGCGAAGACATTATATGCTATTCCCAAAGGCACGCAAGCCAGTTTGCTTCTCTTGGATAAACAAACAGAAGGAAATGCTGTCTGGTATCTTGTACAAACCGATGTACCTTTGACAAATGATCGAAATGTTTCTGCAAATCCAACATATAACTATCGTAAAAGTTATGGGTATGTAAAAGCCAGTGAACTTTCTTTTATCACAAATGAAAAGCATCTAAATGAAAAAAACTATGTCGATGTCAGTTTTGATGCCAATGGAGGCACTTTCTATCCAGGTTCACATACTATCACTATGCAAATAGAGAGTGGTAAAATTCCGATTATCTTAGAACCTGAGAAGAAGAATGCCTTATTTATCGGTTGGGACAAAGAAATTAAAAAAGCTGAAAAAGACATTGTTTATAAAGCAAATTATCGATCTGTAAAAAACATCGCCTTTATTGAAAAACCGAAGCAAACTTACCAACAGCATGATTACCTGGATGTATCAAAAGGAAAGATTCAAGTAAGCTTCGAAGATGGTTCTACACAAGAACGCTCATTGACCACAGATATGGTGAGTGGCTATGATCCTACTACGCTTGGCACGCAGACATTAACAATTCGTTATGCGGGAAAAACCTTATCCTATGAAATTCATGTAAAAAAGCAAAGTGAAAGCACCGGATCTAAGCTGCAAGAAAAAGCAGCATATATCATTAAGACCTATAGTGATAAGGTAGGGTTAACGGATGATGCCTTAACTGAACTAGAAAAATTTCAAAATGATGTTTTGCAGGAAAGCAACAACCCCTTAGATGATGATGTATTACGTGCCGTGGATCGCATTTTGCAACCAAATTTAAAGCCACGTCTCAGTGTGCTCATTCATGATGATACCTATGATTTACAAATATCAGGCCTTAGTTTAGCAATGCAGAAAAAGACATCGTTCCTGAATGCATGGATGCCGAAAACAGTCGTTGTGAATGTACATGATTCCATCGGCAATGAGGAAGAAACATTGTTTAAAAAAGTCGCAGAAGCAAATTATGTTACCTATGAAGCAGGCTTTACCATAGATGGAAAAGAGGATATGTCCGGTTATGATCCTGAAACCCAAGTTTTGTATTCGATAAAGAAACCTAAAAATAGTAAGGGGAAATTATATCGCATCTTAACTGTGGATGGTGAAAACATACGCCAGTTACCCACGACACAATCCGATACTCGCATTCTTTTCCAGGCAAAGAAAGGTAGTTTTGCGATCGTATCGATCCAAGGTGCAGCGCCTAAAGGAAGTATGGATTTTACCGAAGTCGCTACCATCAAAGGAAATGGAAAAAACTATATCACAACATACATTCTGATACCTTTTGCTGTCATCTTCTTGATCTTAATACTTGTGATTGTCCTTCTACTCATTCGCAGAAAAAACAAAATAGCTTATCGAAAAAAGAAAAGAGCGATATATAAAAATCAATAAAATCATCAGATGCATCTGAAAAAACAATTTGCAGAAACTTGTGAATTGTTTTTTTTCGTACTACAATACTAACTAGAGGTGATGATATGAAACGAAATCAGATAGATAGCGCATATACATGGGATCTTTCCAGTATGTTTGCTTCACAAGAGGCATTTAACACATGTTATCAGGAATGTGAATCCTTAGTCAATGCACTGACAAAACAAAAAGGTCATATAGCGGATACAAAAGAAAGCTTTTGTGATTTTTTTGATCAACAAGAAGAATTATCCCGAAAACTGAATAATCTTATCAGCTATGCCCGTATGTATACAGATGTAGATCCTGATGAAGAAACAGCACAACAAAATCTTTCCAAAGCATATGTTCTTTATCAAAAAACGGTGGTCGCACTAAACTTTGTGAACTTAGAAGTCATGAAAGAGAAAGAAAGTATTGAAAAGTATTTAGCAGAGGATGCATGCAAAGCATATCGTTATCCAATGCAAGAAATCTTTCGTCGCATGCCTCATCAATTGGATGAAGAAAAAGAAGCGATGATGGCACAAATGCAGGATATTTTACGTGTACCGGAATCCACTTATGAAAGTTTCCGGCTAGAATTTGAACCAGTGATGGTAGATGGAAAACCGGTTTTTCTAAATGGTGGTAACTACCATCAATTCTTACTAAATCCTGATGAAAAGGTACGTAAAGAAGCATTTGAACATTACTTTCAAGAATATAAACGATATCAAAATGTCTTTCTGAATCTATTAAGCGGACATATCAAAGGAAAAGCTTTTGAAGCACGCTTACGGGACTTTCCTTCTACCTTAGAAGCAAGTCTGTTTGAAGATGGTGTAGAAAAAGCGCTGTTTGATTTGGTAGTACGAATGGGTAATGAGACGTATCGACCTTATGCCCATGAATATTTTAAGTTACGTAAAGAAATCTTAGGATTACAACAACAGCATGTTTATGATATTGCCCTTCCTTTAGTAAAATCTGTAGATATCACATATACGGTGGATGACTGCTTTGCCATTTTAAAAAAAGCATTGGCTCCTTTAGGTGAGGATTATATCGCTATGCTTGATGTAGCTAGAGAAGAACGCTGGATTGATTTTATGCCACATGAAAAGAAGCGCTCTGGTGCTTATTCTGCAGGTACGTATGATTCAAAACCTTTTATTCTAACAAACTTTACAGGAGAATATGATTCCCTTAGTACACTGGCACATGAATTCGGACATTCTATGCATTCTTATTATTCCCATAAGCATAATCGCGCAATGTTAGCAGAATATCGTATTTTTGTTGCCGAGGTTGCTTCTACAGTCAATGAATTATTATTAAACGACTATTTATTAAAGCATTCTGATAATAATGACCATAAGGCTTATTTATTAAGCAATCTATTGAATCAGATGATTGGCACGATGTATCGTCAAACCATGTATGCTACTTTTGAATATCAGTTATATGAAGCCATTGAAAAAGGAGAAGCACTGTCCTCAAAAGATGTATGTGATCTGTATGAGCAGCTTAATAAAGACTATTTTGGTGACAGTGTCATTGTGGATGATTTACAGCGTTACGGCTGTTATCATGTTCCTCATTTCTATTATAACTTCTATGTGTACAAATACACTTTAGGCATGTCGGTTGCCATTAGCTTTGCCAAGAAAATCTTAAATGGTGAAGTTGATGCCTATCGCGAGTTCCTTACAAAAGGCGGCAGTGAAGCGCCTTTAGATGAATTGATGCATGCCGGTGTAGATCCTCGCCAAACGCAGGTTTATGAAGATGCCTTCGGTTACTTTAAAGAAATCCTTGATCAGTTTCGCTCTTGCGTTACCCATGAAACTTCACAAAAAAGGTAGGCAGTTCATTTCCATGAGCTACCCACCTTTTTAATAAGAGAATTTATCATAATATTCCATATCTTCTAACATGGAAATATCTTCTATTGGATTTTCATCCAACCGCAATTCATATAAATTTTTTAAATTCTTTAATGGTGTCAGATCGGTAACGTAGTTTGCTTTTAATGTTAGAGAACTCAAATATGTCAAATCTTTTAGTGGTGATAAATCCATGACTCCATTATGATCTAAACGCAACGATGATAAATTAACCAATTTCTTTAATGGTCTGATATCAGTAATCACATTGTTGTATAAATCAATGGTACCCAGATTCGTTAAATTCTCTAAAGCAGTCAGATCGGAAATATTATTATGTGATAAACAAAGACATTCCAAGTTTTTCATATCCTCTAAACATGAGATGTCACGTACCGCATTATTCCCAACATCCAATGCCGTCATTTTCTCACAGCCTTTTAATACACTAATATCCGTGATCGAATTATTATACACATTGACTTCAACTAACTCTTTCGCATTTTTTAAAAAGTCAATATCGTGTAGGAAACAGCAGCTTGCCTTAAAATAACGCAAATTTTTCATATCTTTTAAGACTTCCGTATGTGTAACACGATTCTCTGAGATATCTAATTTTTCTAACTTATTCAACCCTTTTAAGATACGCAAATCACTTAGCCCACTTTGGATAAGACGCAAATCTTTTAAGTTTTTCAACTTTTTCAAAAAGGAAAAATCTTTGATGCTGTCAAAGGATAATTCCAAGACCTCTAAGTTAGGAAACTCTTCCAAAATGCTACAATCACTCAAATATTGGTTATTCGTCAGGTTAAGACTGCGCAACGTTTTTTTCATATATTGCAAAGGCGATAAATCAGAAAACAGATTGGTTGATAAATCTAATACTTCAATGTTTTTGAGATAAGTCAGATCCGCAATATCATATAACCACATCTTATTCATATGAAGTTCTTTTAACTCATTTAACGTGCCTAAGATACTGAGTGGAAATGGACCATTCTCAATACTGATATATAACTTATGCAGCTTTTTGGCATTTTCCAAATAAACCAAGTTATCAACTTTACTACGTTCCAGATTTAGTTCTTCTAGATTAATCATACCCGCAATTGCACTGATATCCATGGTATATAAATTATTACGGGAAATATCCAAACGCAATAATTGCCGGTATCCTCTTAAAGCCTGTATATCTCGCAGCATATTCTTAGATAGATTCAAATACTCAACTTCGCGTAGATCTTTAATAGGATCAAGATCTTCAATACTATTTCCACATAAATCCAAATATTGCAGATTCACAGCTGTATCCAGTCCCTCTAATGATATAATGCCGGCACTTCGAGCAGATAAACTGACTAAACGCTCCATTGCCTTTTCATCAATTTCCTCTTCCTTCAATTGCAATGTTCTGGCAATCGCTGCACGCAGGAATTCATCTTTTATCAACATAGGCGTACTCCTTTCGTTTCCTCTTCTTTTATGTATCTATTATACCCCAATTCCGATAAATCTGAAACTGCTTTCAAATATTTTTGCCATTTCGATGAACGGATACAGCCATTGTTAATAAAACATCCAACTTTTTTAGAAAAAGGTTAGATAAAAATAGAAAACGATTGACTTTATGCAAAAGAAGTGTTATTGTAAATCTGTAATAAAAAGCAATAACTATGATTTCAAGATTCACAAATTCTCGGAATTGTATTTATGACTCAATATGTACAGGATCCGATGTTTGTGATTTTTTTATACATTTGAGTGCTTCTTATTAAATTTATAAGGAGGTACTAAAAATGAGTACAGGTAAAGTAAAATGGTTTAATGCAGAAAAAGGTTATGGATTCATCACTTCTGATGAAGGTAAGGATGTATTCGTACACTATTCAAGCATCCAGTCTGATGGTTTCCGTACATTAGAAGAAGGACAGAGAGTTTCTTTTGATGTAGTTGACAGTGACCGTGGTCAGCAGGCTGCTAACGTTGTAGCTGAATAATCATTTATTCATTAAGCTGTTGCAAATGAGCCTTTCTAGGTGATATGCAACAGCTTTTTTATTTTGGTCAAAATGCAGAAAAGACGCGAAGTGCGTCTTTTCTTTACATTAAGCTTTTTGTTTTTCTTCCTGCTCTACTTCTTTCCATCGTCTGTCTAAAATAAAGACAATAAGCTGTACGATAGCAAAACATAGCATATAAATTGTCCAGTTATCAATAATAACCATCGGCAAACTCATATCCTCCGTTAAGAAGAAGACAATGATTGAAATAATCGCAAGCAGTAAGGCAAGACTTCTTATAAATAAGCTGCGTTTTTCTTCCTGATAATCTTCTTCCTCATCATAAGAATACGTCTTATCATTTTCTAATTTCTCTTCATTTTTACTTTTTGATAATAACAGAAGTATTGCCAGTAATACCGTAATGATCATGCATATGAAATTCATGATCGCCCAGTTTGCTTCCGTGCCTTTCGCTTTCGGTGTTACATGTTCCTTAATTACTTCTACATCCCCATTTGTTAACGGTGTCTCATTTTCATCAACATGTTCACTTTCTCCATTTGATTGCGTATTCCCCATTATGTTTGGTGCGAATGGTCTTGTATCTGAAACTGATGGCATCATAGGCTGTTCTGCTACGATTGGTCTATTCGTTGTTTCTGGAAGCTGAGGAGCATCAACGGTATTGCCTCCATTCGTTGGAGGTATGGTATCAGGTTTATCTGGTGTTACAGGAGCATCTGGCTCCTCAGGGTTTTGAGGAGTATCTGGCTTCTCGGGATCACTTGGTGTCACTGGTTTTTCAGGTTCTTTACTTGCTTGAAAAACAACCTTAAACGTCGTATCTTTTGTTATGATCATATCGATGGTCGGTTTTTTATTTACCCAGGACGCACTTTCTTGCTCATATCCTTCATCTGCTGTAGCTGTTGGAATCTGATCAACCCTTAGTTTACCACTTCCATGTGTTGCAAAATTTCCTTCTTCATCTCGTAATGTCACATATACACGATCAAAAGCAACCGTTCCATGTTCAGCTTCATAATGAACTGCCACTTGATATTTATCTGGAATGCCGTCTCCTTTATCGGGATGCTTTGGATCTGTCCCATGAATGTCTTTGGTGTAATGAACAACGATTTCTTTATCTTCCGCATCCATGCTGCCTGTGATTATATGATCATTTTCATTTTCCAAAACATAGGTATCCACATGTGGAGATGTTATTTCATAGCGATTCAGATAAGCAATCTTTGTTTGATAATCTTCAGCTACGCGATTGCCATCCTCATCAACATATCGAATAATCAATTGATAATCAGCCGTTTCAAACTTGGCTTTAAACGTCATCTTTTCTTTGATTTTCATACCAGCTTCTGGCCATACTGGATACCATTGTAGGCTGCTTTGGTCATAGCCTTTATCCGCAATTGCCAAAGGAATCTGCAAAGCTGTTAATTGACCGTTTCCAGTTTGTGAAGGCTCATTGTTTTCATCATATAGGGTTACATAGGTCTTCCTTGTTCCAATAAGTGTACCATTTTTTACTTCATAGTTTACTTCAACTTGATATTTATCTGGAATGCCATCTCCATGATCAGGATGAATAGGATCTGTTCCATGCTCATCTTTAGCAAAGTAAGCATAAAATACGGTATTTTCGGTTATCGTATATTCGCTTGGATCCTTAATCTCTATCCCTTCCTTATTCGACACCGTTTTAACGATCCATTTATCAAAAGTATAACCAGCAGCTCCCTTTGGTTTTGGTGTCTGATAATCTATTACATTTTTGAGTTTCGTATTTGCTAACACTTCATTATATTGAGTAGTCCCTTCTAATGCACCATGTTCTGCCACAACGAAATTTACCCTTAATTTTTCTTCACGCTCATCCGGAATTCCATCATGGTTGTCATCCTTTGCAAATACTGCCTTGACAATCGTATCGCCGTGAATCACATATGCGCCAGGTTCTGCAACTTCTAAAAGTGCATGTCCATCTTTATCAACGATCACCCATTTATCAAACACATAGCCATCTTCTGCTACCGGTGTAGGTTCTTTATAATGCTGTGCGTCATGAATTGCTGACTTGACCAAATAATTTTTATATGTGGTTGTTCCAAGTAATTTTCCATGTTCTCCTGCTATAAATGTAACCGTAAAGCGCTCTTCCTGATAATCCGGAATATGGTTACCATTTTCATCCATTGCCCATACGGCATACAGTGTCGTTGTTTCCATAATGGTGAAGTAATCCTTTGGCTGTAACATCTCTTGAGGTGCCTTGCCATCTGTCGGAATCACTGTTAGTGGCTGTTTGCTCCAACCGATGAAGATAACATTTTCCTTTGGATGAGTGAAGGCATTATCCTTTACTAGTACTTGATCTTTTACATGATACGTCATTTCATCGATGACACTTCCACTGCCACCGTTTGCATCATAATTCATCGACAAAGATTCTTGATAATCTGGAATATGGTTACCATTTTCATCCATAGCCCATACGGCATACAGTGTCGTTGTCTCCATGATGGTGAAGCTATCCTTTGGCTGTAACATCTCTTGAGGTGCCTTGCCATCTGTCGGAATCACTGTTAGTGGCTGTTTGCTCCAACCGATGAAGATAACATTTTCCTTTGGATGAGTGAAAACATTATCCTTTACTAGTACTTAATCTTTTACACGATACGTCATTTCATCGATGACACTTCCAACGCCACCGTTTGCATCATAATTCATCGATAAAGATTCTTGATAATCCGGAATATGGTTACCATTTTCATCCATAGCCCATACGGCATACAGCGTCGTTGTTTCCATAATGGTGAAGCTATCCTTTGGCTGTAACATCTCTTGAGGTACCTTGCCATCTGCCAAAATCACTGTAAATGGCTGTTTGCTCCAACCGATGAAGATAACATTTTCCTTTGGATATGTGAAGGCATTATCCTTTACTAGTACTTGATCTTTTACATGATACGTCATTTCATCGATGACACTTCCACTGCCACCGTTTGCATCATAATTCATCGACAAAGATTCTTGATAATCTGGAATATGGTTACCATTTTCATCCATAGCCCATACGGCATATAGCGTCGTTGTCTCCATGATGGCGAAGCTATCCTTTGGCTGTAACATCTCTTGAGGTGCCTTGCCATCTGCCAAAATCACTGTAAATGGCTGTTTGCTCCAGCCGATGAAGATAACATTTTCCTTTGGATATGTGAAGTCATTGTCCTTTATTAGTACTTGATCTTTTACATGATACATCATTTCATCGATGACACTTCCACTGCCACCGTTTGCATCATAATACATGGATAAAACTTCATTCTCATCAGGTTTTCCATTATGATTTTCATCTGGTAAGAAAACAGCTTTATAAGTTTCACTTACCCACACATGATCCTTCTGTGTTGGCATAATCTCAAAATCATATACTTTCTGCTGATTTGGTGTCAGCCAATAAGCAAATACATAATCATCATTCGCATTATCATATACCACTTTTGAACCTGCTGGTTGACCAATCACCGGATTCACCTGTTCTGTTTCCAATGATAATTTTCCTACGCTGAGTACATTTCCCTCTTCATCAACAATCGGCTTACCATCTTTATCTGTGATACTATATTGTATCGTTACATATGCTAATTCTTTATATTGTGCAATAAACGTAACATCTTGATAAAAAGCTACCTTTCCCTGTACATATTCTTCAAATGTATATTTTTCATCGTTTGATTTCCATGCAGGGTCTGCAACATCATAACCATGATCCGCGATAATTAGCGGCATTTGATAGTTATGATCAGTCCAATTTGTTCCTTTTAATACTTCCATATAGAAAGAACCATTCTCATTAGGTAGTAAATTTTCAGTAAAGGGATTATTCATTAGTTTTCCATGTTCCCCTTCTTGAAACGTGATACGTACCCATTGCGTATCATCCTTGATCCATTTGGCAACTAACGTGATTTCCTTTACTTCTTCATCGTTTTCAACGAGTGTTTGATATGCTGTTTTTGAAGCGACTTTGGTGTCCTTGTAATACCAACCATCAAACGTATAACCCTTGCGCATTGGCCGATACCCAATATTCACAATGTCATCAAATTGCACTATTTCATCAGCAATCGATGCATTATTTTCATAAAGACCGCCTTGTAAATCATAATGCACCTTATATGCATGCAAAGGTTCCCATAAAGCGGTAAAGGTATAAGTGATGTCATAATCATTTTCATACTTCCAAACATCTTTTACTTGAATTTCATCATGCGCATGGTAAATCTTATCCTCATCCTGTAATTTCCATCCTTTGAAAACATACCCTGGACGAGTTGGTGTTTGTTCACTCACTTTGATTATATTTTCTTTTACATTTGTATCTGGATGATGATAAACGTTTTGATCAGTAATCGGGGTAACCGATGTTCCACCATTTAAGTCATATTTAACTTGAATATTTACGATTTTAGCAGCAATCTTAAATTCTCTATATTTCAGATTCGGTGTGGACTGGCTATAGAAAAAAGCCGTAGTACATCCTTTCTCAATCGCCAATTCTCTTGCTTGCGTGTTCTTAAAAGAATGGATTGGCGTATAGATTCCTCCACGATAAATTGCTTCTCCTGTAGTAGCATCCAATCCTTCCATAGTTGATGCATTATGATGCAAAAACTGTGTGCCTGCCGAATAGCCTGTTGGCACTTTTACGAAAAATTCCACATAACCATTTTCATCAATCACTTCATGTGAGCGGCCTTTCTGCATCTGCTGAATGGTTTTTCCATCCTCGCTATAAAACACCTCGACATTAGAAGATTCTTGCGCAAATATAAAATGCCAACCTTCTTTTTCAGTATTCTGATATATTGCTACAAAGGTGGCATTCGCCGAAAAGATAAGCTTCGCTATATCTTCATTTGTATATAGCTTATCTTTATCCTGTGTATTTGATTCATCTTCCTGCAGTGACCATCCCATAAATACTTGTCGCGAATCATTTGGGATAGGGGTAGGAATTTGATTGTCAATTAAAGAATTGTTTTTATATATTTGCTGTTCATATTTATCGGAACTGCCATCGATTGTTCCATTGGCAGGATCAAAGGTAATGGTGATAAGTTCCTCTTTATTCCCTTTATGAAAAACGAATTTTGTATCCTCATAAATTGGTGTCTGATTGGGGACGATTGCATTTCCACCAGGGCCATCTTTCGTCCAAAATCCACCATTAACGATTGGTGCATGTTTGGGCATTTCACCATGCTTCACATACTCTATTGTTTCTTCTTGATTCACAATGTAAACTACCTTATGCATCGTTTCTTCATACGGCTGTGTTCCTTTTGTTAATGACGCTTGTTTTTGATCTTTTGCGACTTCTATCGTAAGCACTTTATGCAAATTACTGCCATCATTCGCTTTTAAGGATATCTTACTTCCAGAAATAAACGGCTTTTGATCAAGCATCATGTTAATAACACGATAACCATTTACCAGTGAAATTTGGGTATCACCAGGATCATTACCATCCGTTAAGATCATATTGATATCATCAAGAATTTCATCAGCTAACAGAACCTTAACAGTCAAAGAAGGTTGCTTGTTTGCCATTTGACGCAACTGTTCTTTGGTAATCACTTGAACAGAATCATTTTCCATTGTTACTTCCACAACGTTGCCCGTCGTTGTCTTTGTCGTTTTTGCCGTGATTGTCATAAAATTACTCGGTACCAGCTGTAACAACAAGGCAAATATCACAAATATTTTAGCGCATTTTCTTCTCATCTTCTCCATCTCCTTTCTCTTTCATTTATACTCCCTAACATAAAAATAAAGCCACCACTGACTTTACTTTTTCATTATATGAGCAGACTAGTTATAAAATGGTTTTATTTTAAATCAGCTACTGTTTTCTTTTGAAAAAAAGACGTGTTTGGGCTTAGGTAACATTTGAAGTGATTCTTTTTAACCCCTTTTTTCAGCATGTTTTTATTACTTTTCACAACGATACATATCAGTGCATAAGAAACTACATCCTTGGTACACTAGATAACGATAAAAACGATATTTCCCCTCAGATAATAAAAAGAATATCCAAAATCTTTAGCGATCTGAATTAAGGGTTCGTTTAGGGGATCAAACTTTAGAGGGCTTAAAGATTCGTTTGTTTTTTTCTTTCTCCCTAAATTTCTGGTGAAAACCTCTAAAAAATTTGACTATCTAATAATTAATTGCCCTAAAAAAGAACAGAATCGCTTCTGCCCTTTTTGTGCACTCTTTTTTTTATTCTGCTTCCTCTGGATCAAGTAATTTTGCTTCCGTGACATAATAATTCAGACGTAATTTCTTATTACGGAATTTTTTATAAAAGCGATGACTGATACGCTGAATAATCAGATAAGCATTTTCTACCGTCTGACAATCTACTAAGACAATAAATTGTCCTTCATTGATTTTCGCAAACAAATCATTCTTACGTAAGGATAACGCAATCAGATGTTTCACCTTGTTCACTACTTTAAATACTTCTTCTTCTTTATCATCTTCATGACTGATTTCAAAAGATATCAGATATAAACGCTTATTATCTCGCATAGCGCTTTTCATGACCAACTCGTACATGTACTTAAACATTTCAAAGGTACAGTAGAATCCGCCTTCTTCCTCGGTTCGTCTTGATAGTTGTTTCAATAAACTATCAATTTTTACACGTTCAATGTTTTCATGATCACTCATGATGGCATCATATAATTCTTTAAATCGCATCGATAAACCTGTTCCAAGCTCTTTTACAAAAGATTCATTTAAATCATCATAATATCGCAATGCTTTGTGATAATCACTCGTTTCAAGTAAACCTTTCATATAATAATAGTGCAGACCTTCATAAAACGGTTCTAATAAGATTGCCTGATAATTTAAAGTCATCATTTCCTCATATTTTTGCTCTTCCAACAGTTTCTTACATATCTTTATCACGCATTTCACATACGCATGCCGATAGAATTCACATACTTGTTGTGTCCACATAAGCTGTGAATTTGATATATAAAATTTCCCCTTATATAGGTCTACCATGCGATACGCTATCTTCATCGTTTTTGCACTGAGATTCTCCTCAAATTTGATTTCTTCCCAAAGATTACCAAATTCTTCCGAATCAATATGCCATTCAAAATCAGGATTTAACTGATAACCCTGTTTAACGGTCAAGATCAATTCCTTACCTTCAAAAAAAGGTATTTTTTGTACATCCTTTCGAAAACGATGAATCGTAAACTTTAACGCGCTTATCGGATTATCGCTTTCCGGCCATAAAATTTCGATAAGCGTATCTTTGTGCACCGGTTGTTCACGGTAATAAAGAAATACCTGAAAAAGATTTACCAGCTGTTTTCCAAGATATTCGGTGATAATCGCTTTTTCTTTGCCACATGTAATCGTGAATTCATTAAAAAGTGTAACGTCAAAAATTTCCTTTGCCATTTCGCCACACGTCCTTTCACTTATTTTCTATAAGTTTTGAAATGCCCTACTATCTATCCGCTAGAAATAATGTACATAATGTTGTTCCACCTTCCATAAGGCTCCCATCCTTACAGAAGAAATTCGTTATACTGTTTTTAAGATAACGATGAAGATAGCTGCATTTACATCCTATTTTTGATTGCAGTTTTGTGTATGGAAGGATTACACAAACACGCGAAATAATCCCATCCTTCGTTACTATTTTAGCATTCTATTACATGCAAGTCAAATAAGCGATTATGCAAGATAAAAAAGTAAATAATCTGCCATTTTTATGCATTTTTAGGACAATAACCACATATAATATATTCTTCTTGTTCGGTAATTTTATTGCGTAAATAGTAATTATGGTTAGTTTTTATGAACACGTTAAAAAACTTTGTCGAACAAAGATACTTATGACCAAAACACTCTGAAAGCCTATACAAAGCACTGTATACATGCTAGAATAATAAAAAGAGGTGATGATATGGACCGCCTGGAATTAATACGCGAAAAAGTTGATCAAGAAATCAACAAATTACAAAAAGAAGAAACACGTAAATTCGCTTATATTCATACGTATGGTGTTGCACAAGCCGCAGCGCTTTTGGCAACCATTCGGAAAGCTGATGTAGAGCTTGCCTGCATAGCGGCTATGCTACATGATATTGCTTTATATACGGAAAATTGTCCTCATGCTGTTCACGCCAAACGCAGTAGTGAATACGCGGAAAAGCTATTAAACGAAACGAAGGCCTTCACTGAAGAAGAAGTTCAGATCATTCGTAATGTCATCGCTGTTCATTCTGATAAAATGAGTCGTCATGATGGTACGATATCGGAAATCTTAAAAGATGCCGATGTCTTACAACATTACTTATATAACGTAAATATTAAGCTATCGGAAAAAGATAATTATCGTCTCTTCTATTTGTTAGAAGCACTAGAAAAAATACAGAATCAAAAATAAGCCTGTTTCCTACATGATTTCTCAAATATTACCCAGACATGTCCACATGCTGTATATATAAGAGTTGATCATGAAAACAGGCTTTTATAATACATATCAAACAATCCTAAGCATTATGAAGATGCTTGCTTTCTCTTTTTATATTCCGTATGCATAAACCAAGTACTGCATAATAAGGTCATACATTCACATAACAAGGTCGCAAGCCATATGCCATCTCCTTGAAATAGCCATCCCAGCACCCAGATAGAAAAAGCTATGAATACAAATCCCCGCAACATAGAGATTGTAAAAGAATATCGGTTTTTTTCCAAAGCTGCAAAATAACCACTATATATAATGTTATAGCCAATAACCAAATAACATAGGGAAAACATGCGAAAGGCTTTTACACTATCATGAAATAAGGGCTGTATATTTGTATCAATAAATATGGAAACTATAAGCGGTGCTGCCAACAGGCAGAAACCAAGGGCAACAATTGATATTGTAAATGTTGATATACGGGCATAGCGTAAAAATAATGCACAGGTCGCGGGCTCCTTTTTTCCATGATAAAAGCTGACTAAAGGTTGTGTTCCTTGTGATATTCCTGTAAAGGTCATCATCACCAGATTGTATATATACGTAATCACCGTATAGGTGACAATTCCATCATCCCCTATATATCTTAAAATAGCATGGTTAAAAAGAAAGACGATGACGCCTGCCGACATTTCCGTGATAAAGTCAGCTATACCGATAGGCAGAATGCGCTTATACACCGACATATCTAAAGTTGTACGACACCAATGAATATTTCCCCTTTTCATCAAAAAATGAAGAAAGAATACGGTAAAAGTTAACACCTGTGATAATCCGGTAGCTAAAGCTGCCCCTTTGATTCCCATAGGAAATACAACGACTAAGACAAAGTCCATCACAATGTTTGTGACTGCCCCAACACTTACGGCTGCGGTAGCTAAACGAGGAAATCCATCTGTTTTTACTAATACTTCTAAAGAATACGATACGATGAAAAAAAAGCTGAACCATGCGATTGTTCCCAAATAATCCAGCACATAGGGCATCGTAGCTTCACTAGCACCTAAAAAGCGTGCTAAATCATTTAAGAAATATTGTGCAACCAACGTAATAACGATACCGCAGACGCTTAAAAACAGTGTATTTCGCGTAAATGTCTGATTCGCTTGTACCAGCTTATTTTCTCCTCGAAAAATAGCCACGACCGTCGATGTCCCAACGGAAAATAAAATGGAAAAAGCAAATATAAAATTTATATAGGGCATAGCGATATTGACTGCCGATAAGGCTTTTTCACCAACAAAACGTGCAACATAAATACCATCGATCATCGTATATAAATTAAATACTAGCATTGATACTATGGATGGCACGACAAATTTTAAAAACTGTTTTTTATGATTCATAAAACACCTCACTTGCATGAGCATTATAAACCTTGGTATAATACCAGAGTCAAGAGGTGTACATGAAAAACTACTATAAAATTAATGAAATTTCTAAATTATACAATATTGGCGTAGATTCCTTACGTTATTATGAAGAAATCGGTATTCTTCATCCCATGCGTGACAAGAATCGCTATCGGCAATATACGACAAGTGACATTTATCGTTTGAACATGATCCGCGATTTACGTAATTTAGGATTCTCCATGAAGCATATTGCCGCCTATTTAGAAAACCGTACAATTGAAAATAGCCTTGCCTTTATGGAAGAGGAAGAACGTATTGTCGATCAACGTATTCAAGAGCTAAAAAAACTGAAAAAGGATTTACAGCGTCGTAAAGCTTCTTTATTGAAAAGTACCAAAGTTGTCTTTGATAAGATGGAGCTTTTGCATCTTAACCAACGTAAATGTGTTTCCTTAGCTACTGATGATATTCACGATGATATTGAATATCAATTGATTAAGCTCAGCAAAGAATATGAAGACAATATTTATACAATCGGCAATTTTCACACTGGCTGCTTTTTGAACATTGAAGATAAGAACCATATTCATCCTTCCTCTGTTTTTATCATGGAAGACACTTTAACAGATTATGAATTCACATTGCCTGAGGGTCTTTATCTCAATCTTTATTACCAAGGACCGCGTGATCCTGATTATCAACATTTGAAAATGATGATCGAATATTGTCAACAGCATCACTATACGATCGTATCAGAAGCCATGGAGTTTTTTGTCATTGATGTGCATGAGACACGCCAAAAAGAAGAATATATCACCCAACTGCAATTACAAGTATGCCAAACGAAATAAACAGTAGTATCTCACTTTCTGATGACGTAGGATATTTAAAAAAGCTTGCTTAAAACAGTTGTGTTTGCAAATTTTTAACGCTTCTACAATTACTTACATATCCATTGATCTTATCTGGTCCTTTTATTCCTAGCTATTGAATTGGTAACATCATGCTTATAAGATATTATAGAAACATTTCACATAAAAAATCCCGCTTATCACGGGATTTTTTGTCAATCTGCAATTCCTTCCTGATGTCAGATCGACTCTTCCTATAGCTGAAGAGGCTATATATTAGAGGAGGGGACATGCTATTTATCCATATCTGCCTCTTCAGCAACACCTTTCCTTATGGAAAGATGGGGGAATTCTTATTATACAATCGTTAATTCTGTTTCTTGATCGAAGAAATGTACCTTACTTAAATCCATAGCAAGTTCAATCGTTTCATGTGCACGGGCTTCCATACGTGCCGCAACCTTTGCTTCTAAACGTTGCTTGCCCCATTTGCCATGCAGGATGAATTCATGACCTAGCAATTCGCTGACATCTACATCAAATTGGAAATGTGCCGTTGGATACGTATCGGCAACGATACCTTCACCATGCAAATCTTCTGGACGAATACCCATCACAATTTCTTTGCCATCATATGGCTTCAATGCTTCATGGAACATTTCCGGCAGTTTGATTTCATGATCATTACAGATAAAGCTGTGTCCTTTGCAAATCCCGGTTAAGAAGTTTGTGGCAGGTGCTCCCAGGAATCCGGCAACGAACATATTGGCAGGATTATTATAGATTTCCTTAGGACTTCCGATTTGTTGAATATACCCTTTCTTCATAACAACAATACGGTCAGCCATCGTCATAGCTTCGGTCTGATCATGAGTTACATAAATCGTTGTCGCATTGATACGCTCATGCAATTTGATAATTTCACTACGCATCTGTACACGTAGCTTTGCATCCAGGTTTGACAGTGGCTCATCCATCAAGAATACTTTCGCATTACGTACAATCGCACGTCCTAAAGCAACACGCTGACGCTGTCCGCCTGATAAAGCTTTGGGCTTACGATCCAAATATTCTTCAATTTCCAGAACACGTGCAGCCTCATGCACACGTTTGTCGATTTCTTCTTTTGGCACTTTTTTCAGCTTTAAGCCAAATGCCATATTATCGTAAACACTCATGTGTGGATACAATGCATAAGACTGGAAAACCATCGCAATATCTCTATCCTTTGGTTCCACGTCATTCATCAATTTGCCATCAATGTAAAATTCTCCGGCACTGATGTCTTCCAACCCGGCAATCATACGCAATGTTGTTGATTTACCGCAGCCGGATGGTCCTACAAAGACGATAAACTCTTTGTCTTTAATCTCCAGGTTGAAGTCAAATACTGCCTGGACATTATTGTCATATATCTTATCAATATGTCTTAATGATAATTCAGCCATTCTTATTACCTCCTGTTATTTGTATTTTCTGTTGTATAAATACAGCAGAACGAGCAATCCCGCAAGGCCGATGAATTCCATGCCTAGATTTGCCACACTGACGGTTTTCTGTCCGACAATGATCAGTCCAAGAAACACGAAGAACAAGATTGCCATGATTATATTTTTCACTGCATTATTTTCCATCATTTATCACCATCCATCTTATTTCACCAGGGGCGAGTGTTACTGCGACATGATTGCCTTCTCCATCATACACATTTGTTTTTTGTTCTTGATTGGTATTATTTAGAATTGCATACATGTTGTTATCCGGGTATGCATGAACTTCACAATAGAGGTTATCCGCATACCATTTTTTAAATTCTTCTTCTTTATGTGCCGCATAATAGAGAGAACGCAGCAGTACGCGTGTATTCTGCGTGCTGTATGGAAGACCGGCAATATAAACGCCTCTTCCTTTTCCATAAGTATGTGCACCTAAGTGTACTTCGCCGTTGCTGTAGGAAATAATCTCGGTATTTTCATTCAGCGCATAAATGTTTCTCATACCTTCACCAAAGTCCAATTCTTCCACTACATCTTCCGTAATGAAGTGACTTGCTAATGGGGTGTGGAAATATTTATCCGTGTGTAGTGTGAAACCTAATTCTTTATCGACACCTAAAGCATCCGCCAGCTGGAAGAATCTTCCGCCGTTTTCAACTGCTGCTGGTTCACCAATACCGACAAATCCACCGCCATTATAGATCCATTCACGCATCATGGAGATTAATTTTTCATTCTTCCAAACATCTCCGCCGGAGAATGCGGTGTGGGCATCCCCTGCATTGATGATAACATCAATATCTTCTGGGATACCATGTTCCAACACCTCATCGAAGCTGAGGAAGACAACATCTACGCTGGCACCACTAAGCGATTCCAGCATACCATTGTATGAGTAAATTTGTTTGCAATACAAGCCATGGGCAACCATATATGCATGCCAGCTGCGTAAAGCACCCCAGCTGTTTAAGATTGCTACCTTTAATCCGCAATATGGTGTTTGACCATGTACACGATCATAGATTTCACGGAATTCATCACAAACTTTTTCAATATAGTCTACAAACTTTGGAAATTTGTAAGCTAAGCTAGGATATCCGCCATAGCCGATACGATCAATTGGTTTACGCATAATCGCACGACGTGCACTTAACCAGTTATCAATTGCCTCAATCGTCGGATCATTTCCTTCATAGAAGGTATCCGGGAAGAAATATGGAAGGAATCGTCCTTCATGGTATTTCACTCCGGGAATATCGGAAATCAAGCGCAAGGTAGCACCTCCGCCAACACTTCCGACAACAGCATCTAAGCCGATTTCCGGAAAGTATTTGCCATAAGGCTCCGTACCAATCCAGTTATCTCCCAAAAACATCATAGCTTCTTTGCCAGCATCATGAACCAACTGTACCAATTCTTTTGCCGTTTCCGCAACAAAGCGCTGTTGGAAATCAATGTATTCCAAATATTCTTTGGTTGGTACACAGAAAGTTGAGTTGTAGTATCCATTATCTACAAATACTTCTGGGCGTAAGCGATAGCCATAGGCTTTCTCGAAGGCTAAAATTGCCTCAGTAGAAACACTAGCGCCATATCCACACCAATCCACAAATTTTTCTTTTGCCAGCTTATTGAAGATTAACGTAAAGTGATAGAAGAACGTTGTAAATCGTACGACATCACAGCGTTTATTCTCTTCATCAGCCAACCAGTCTTTTAAATATTGTACGACATATGCGCGAGAGAAAGGTTTTCGTACATCAAAGGGAATTTCATGAGGTTTATCACCCCAGTCATTGGTGATGTGATTGTACATCTGTGTTGGATCCCATAAGATATAAGCCAGAAAAGAAACGGTATATTCATGGAACTTCTTAGCATGATGTATCGTAAGCGTATGGTCTTTTGTATTTATATCCCAATCCTTCACATCAACAACTTCTTGTGTTGTACGATCAATAACTTCCCACCATTCCTTTGGATCATGGTCATAATCCGGTGTTACCTGCTGATCAAAATATTCAGCCGCAAAGGCAATCGTAATTTCTTCTTTATCGGCTAGTGTATAAGGACTCATCAGATAAATCTGCTGACATTCCTCCATATGCTGCTGAGCAAATTCATTATGTCCTCTGGCAACAAAATAAGTCGTATAAATTTTGGCATCTAACGATTTGATTCCTTCATCCAGCTTAGTGCCGTCACTGTCACGAATGGCATCGGCACCCCAGCGTTTCAGCAGGTCTTTACTTTCTTCAAGGAAATTAGATTCTCCAGGTAATGTCACTCTTCCAGTCGTTTTTCCCATAATCGTCTCCTAATCTTTCAAACCGCCAAGGCTCATGCCCTCGGTCAGTTTCTTCTGTACTAAGATGTACAAAATCAGTGTCGGAACCATGACGATTACCAAGCCGGCATACATAACACCAAAGTCTGCAGCCGCTCGCTGATCTGCCATCAAGAATTTCAAACCGACTCCCAAAGTTGAGTTGTCTTTTTCCATTAATGTAAAGGCCATGATATATTCATTCCAGAATGCTAAGAATTGGAATAAGATAACCGTAATGATACTAGGTCTGGCCATCGGTATCATAATCTTAGTCATTGTCTTAAAGTATCCGCAGCCATCAATCAAAGCCGCCTCTTCATAAGCTTTCGGCAAAGTTTGGAAGTAGCCGCTGAGCAAATAGATCGTAAATGGCAGCGACGTTGCCGCATATATCAGTGACAGCATGATTTTATTGTTTAAGAACACATCCTGTACCTGTAATGCAATTTCCCAATGGAACAGCATAACATAAATCGGTAATACAATATAGTTCGTATTAATGAAAAGTCCTGCCATAAATAATGCATTAAAGAATTTCTTTCCTTTGAAACGGAACCGTGCCAATACATAAGATGCAGGCAGTGCAACGATCAATAGGAAGAATATACTCATCGCCGTTACAATGACGGAATTCACCAGGTAGTCACCCATGCGTGCTTTTTGAAATGCAGTCGCAAAGTTTGACCATAGTACCTGTGTAGGTAAGCTCCAAGGACTGCGCTGAACTAAATCAGACTGACTCTTTACACTGGCCATGAAGACCCACACGATTGGTACGATAATAGTGATTGCTAACGCGATTAGAGCGACGTAAACAAACACTTTATATAGCGAAAATTTCTTTTTTTCTTTCATTTTGTTTACCTCCTAGAACTCTAATACGTCACGTTTTGTAATATTGTTCAAAATGCCCGATAAGGCAAATGAGAACAGGAAGATACATACACCAGCAGCCATACCATAGCTGTAGTTGCCGGCAAATGCTTTATTATACATATAGTTCAATGGTACTTCTGTGCCTAGGGAACCTTCCGTATTAATCTGGACAAACATGAAGCTTAAGTTGATCGTAGAAATAACGAAGAATGTAAGTGTTGTTCGTATATTATTCCAGATAAGCGGTAAGGTAATCATAAAGAACTGTTTGATCTTACCGGCACCTTCCAAAGAAGCTGCTTCATACAGGTTTTCCGGAATGGATGACATGCTCGCCATGTACATAACCATATAGTAACCAATTGCCTGCCAGATCAATGCTACGATAATAGAGTAATTTACAATATCCGGATCCCCCATCCAAACTCTTGTCAAGCCACTCAAACCAATCATTTCCAAGAAGGAATTCAAGATACCATTGGATGGCTGATAAATAGCCGCGAAGATACCGGCAATAACAACGATACTTAAAATATTAGGAATATAGAAGATGACACGGAAGAAGTTCTTTCCTCTGAATTCCTCTCTTGTCAGCAGGGTTGCGAATAAGACAGCCAGTACTAAAGTAACAAGTGTTACAAGCGTAATGGTTAAAATAATATTCTGCATAGATTCAATAAAACGTTCATCGGAGAATAATACTTTAAAGTTGTCTAAAGCGACAAATGCACCGTCATGAATCAAATCTGTCTTATCAAAGAAGGATTCTTTAAAGACGGTAATCGTTGGTACAGCAATAAAGAGGATAGCCAATATTACTGCGGGCGCCAGACATCCGAAGATAAATGTACGCTGGGCCTTCTTTTTGTTCATATAGAAACCTCCAATCTTTTTAAAAAGCGATGAACTGGATGGCTCATCGCTTAATTATTACCAACTTTTTTACTTATTTAACTGGGTTAGCTTTCAGTTCTTTCCACAGTTTAATCAGTTCAGATTTCCAAGTGGCTACATCTTTCTTGCCAGTTGCGATGTCATCAATTGGTCCATATAAAGATGCGTTGAAGTCCAGTTTAGGAAGTGCTTTTTTGTCGTATGCTGCATAAGATGCACCAACGATAGTTTCCACGTTCTTTTCACTATAAGTAGCGAATGCTTTACCTAAGTCAGAGTTCTTGTCAATCTTGTCAGTGATACCCTTAACAGGAGCAACGATATCATGTTTCAACATAATTTCAGCGCCTTCTTCAGAGTAGATGAATTCCAAGAATTTCTTAGCATCAGCTGAATTTTTAGCCTGCTTAGGAATCCAAGCCTGTTCTGTAAAGGATGCAATTGCACGTTTACCATCTTTTTCGAATGCTGGCAGAGCCATAACGCCCCATTTGAATCCTTTTTCTGGAGTTGTTTTGCTCATTTCATTCTTTACCCAATAACCATTAGGCATGAACAATGCTTTACCATCAATAACAGCCTGCTGGTTGTTTGTAAAGCCATCTTTTGCGTTAGCGTTTGCTACCGTATCTTTAAACAGATAACCGTTTTCTTTAGCAACTAATTTACCAACAGTTTCAAGAATCTTTGTACCTTCTTTTGAAGTCCAAGTAGAATCATCATAAGATAATGCTTTATCTAGGATACCTAATTGTTTGTACATACCGATCAATGTGTTATCGAAGTAACCTTTTACTGGATATGTGAACAATGCTGGTCCCTTTTCTTTCTTCAGCTGATCACCTAAAGCAAACATTTCATCCCAAGTAGATGGTAATGCATATTTCTTACCTTCACCGATCAATTCAGCATTGTAGAAGAATGCACCTGGAGTATACATGATTGGTGCTAAATAGTTCTTTCCATCACCTAAATATTTAGATACGGAACTATCAGCAAATGCTTGATCAACATCTTTTGCGTTTGCGAATACATCAGAGATATCCATAACTTCGCCGCTGTTCAGCTGGCTTTCTGTGAATCCTGATTTCTGTCCTACGTTGTAGTAAACCAAATCAGAGTAAGTACCTGTAGCGTTTTCTTTATTCAAAACTGCTGGTAAGTCTTTTTCAAAGCGCATCTGAACGTCTACTTCTGGGTATTTCTTTTCAAATGCTGCTTCCAGATCCTTCCATACTTCCTCTCCGTTACCACCAGAGAATGAGTCAAATTTCAGAACTCTTTTTTCTCCGCCGGATTTGTCAGCGTCATCTTTCTTGCTGCCGCATCCTGTAACAACGCTTGCAACCATCAGGCCGGCACAAGCTAATGCTACCATTTTCTTCATAAAACTGTTCCTCCTTCATTTGGATTTGTTTTCCATACCTAAATATTACATAATGAAAGCGTTTTATACAATCCCTATATTGTTCTGTTTTTTATATTTATTGCTTTTTTGATAATAGAAACAATATTTCTTCCCTTTCATTCACTTACATTCTATTTCATATGAAATATCAGCTAAGACAATTGGTAATACATGTACTAAAAATTCCCGATACCCACAATATCCAATCGTTTCCTCTAAATAAATATCGCGTTTGCGCTTGCATCCTCCACGACAAAAATTAAGATAGGAGCACGTTTGACATTGTTTAGGAAGTTCTTGTTTTAAGAATTGCTCTGCCCTCTCACATTGTCTTGCTGACGTCAGGGAGTGAGTAGCAAGCGTTCCGCAGGCAAATTGTGGCAATGCATAAAAATCACATGGATAGATGGTACCATCTGTTTCTATGACATACTGAAATGCACAGCGTCCCAGCCGCCCACAAGTTAAGGGTAAAGAATCCATGCACATGAGATACAGATCATCAAATAAGCCGATATGTAAGGGATGCCCCTTTGAAATGCCTTGATGCCATAAGTGAAACATCTCGATGTAAAAGCGAGCAAATCCCTGTGCCGATAAATAACGATGTTTATTTGTCAAATCCGGTAAACAGGGAATCAATTGCACATATTCCATCTTATGCTGGATAAAAAAATGATACAGGGCCTTAACATGCGCCACACTTTCCTCATGCACCACACTTAAGATATTCACTTTCACACCATGCCTTTGTAATAATTCATACGCACGCAGTACACGCCAATACGTCTTTTCCCCTTGCGCATCTTTTCGCATATGCTCATGCAATGATTCATAGCCATCAAGTGATATTCCTGTTAAAACATCATGCTGTTTTAAGAAAAGGGCCCAGGCTTCATCCAGCAACAAGCCATTTGTCTGCAGGCTGTAACGTATTTGCTGTTTATGTTGTTTTTCATTCACCCGTTTGATAAAAGAGATAAAAAAAGGCAATCCAGCTAAGGTAGGTTCTCCACCTTGAAACGCAAAATGAATACTTCCCTCATCATCTACACATGCAAAAGCGCGTGCAATGACCAGTTCCATCACCTCATATGTCATAACACCTGCAAAATCTTTGCGATGATTTGCGACATCATGGTAAAAACAGTATCCACAAGCCATATTGCAGGCCGCACCTGCCGGTTTGATTAATACACTAAGCTGTTTCATATAGAACCTTCCTTCCCTGATCTTTTCTTTTTCATGCGTATTATTTTATTACATCATTTGGTAGAATGAAATATATTTATTATATAAGATGGTCTTTTTTATGAGTATCTTGACATCTTTTTCGGCATCATTTTACAAACCGTCTGTTTTTTCTTATAATGAAGATGTTGTAGCTTACGCAAAGCAAAGTATCTGTTTATAGCGTAGCGTATCTCCATATAAAAAGTAAAGGAGTTTTCTATGAAAAAAGCAAATGTCCTCTTATTGATGTGTGATCAGTTCCGCGGCGACTGCCTATCCATTGCACATCATCCGGATGTAAAAACACCTTATTTAGATTCTTTAGCAAATGATGGTGTCTTATTTGAACAGGCCTATTCTGCTTGCCCCAGCTGTATTCCCGCTCGCGCTGCTTTGTTAACAGGGCGAAGTCAAAGAGCACACCGGCGTGTCGGCTATGAGGATAATATTCCTTGGGAATATGAGCATTATTTGGCAGAAGAGTTTAGCAATGCCGGCTATCAAACGCAATGTATCGGCAAAATGCATGTTCATCCGCCGCGGTTATTATGTGGCTTTCAAGGATTGAAGCTGCATGATGGGTATTTGGGATGTTATCGAGGCAATGATATACCACATTGGATGCATCAAGAGGTCTGTGATGATTATCTGTTTGACTTACAAAACAGTTTAGATCGTCATGCGGATGTCAATGCCAGCGGTGCTGAGTGTAATTCCTGGGTCACTCATCCATGGATCTATGAAGAACGATTGCATCCTACCAATTGGTGTGCTGATAACAGTATTCGTTTTTTAAAGACAAGAGATCGCAGTAAGCCGTTTTTTCTCATGAGTAGTTTTGTTCGTCCGCATCAGCCATTAGATCCTCCTCCTGCTTACTATGCGATGTATAAGGATAAGCAACTGCGCGAACCTGCACAAGGTGATTGGGATAATGAAGCGATGACAAAGCAATATGGCTTTATAAGTGATTCCATCTATGGTTGTAATGATGCAGCTATGCGTCATGATGCTATGGCTGGATATTATGCTTCCATCACGCATGTAGATCATCAGATTGGACGTATTCTCAGTGCCCTTCGTGAAGAAGGAATGTATGAGGATACCATCATCCTCTTTGTCAGTGATCATGGTGAAATGCTGTTTGATCATAGCCTATGGCGTAAGGTTTTCCCTTATGAAGGCAGTACCCATATTCCCTTCCTTATGCATATCGGTAAAAACATTGCGGATCTTCTTCCTAAACGCATACAGGGTATCTGTGAATTACGCGACATCATGCCAACTCTGTTAGCTTTGTGTGACTTGCCGATTCCTGAAACGGTGGATGGTCTTTCCTTGTATGATACGATTTTGCATGATACAGAAATCAAACGCTCTTATTTGCATGGCGAACACAGTTTTCATTCGGGATTCAGTAACCACTATATCGTAACGCCAACAGACAAATATATCTGGTATAGTGAAACTGGCAGGGAACAATATTTCCATCTCGCCAATGACCCAAATGAAACACACGATGCTCTTCATGATGTACAATACCAGCAACGCATTGAGCAACTGCGTAAATATTTAATCGCTGAATTAAAAGATCGAGAAGAAGGATATAGCGATGGTTCTCGTCTATTTTCCGGTAAATGTGCCAAAACCATCTTACAACAAAAGTATTAAATAAATATCCACCAGCTTAGCTGGTGGTTTTTACGTAATCGCCCCAAGGGGCTCAGATTCAGGCTACGCTTACC
>NZ_CAXUBY010000034.1:0-31716 GCF_964249515.1 Eubacterium sp. 3_1_31 | reverse complement strand
GATAGACGGCCACAGTCTCGGAATGGAAGGTCGGGGATTCGACAGCCGGTTCGGGGCGTTCCTGTCCAAAGCCATCCAGCTGACGGGCATACATCCCGCGCAGCAAAGGCGCAACCTCATCCCAGCGAAAATACAGCACAGCCAGACGCTTTTCCTCTGCGTCCAGGACTTCCAGCTCCATGCCCTGTGCCGTGGTACGGTAATCGGCAGTATCGCCGGTCTCCAGATTCAGCGTCTCGATCTCACCAGAATAGGCTCTGCTCAGCCAATAAGCGATCTCGCTGTTGCTCCTGCCGGATTGCAGCAGCGTGGAAACCTGTTTTTTATCTGCTTCATCCATAAGTCCATGGGTCAATACATCCCGCAGGTCCTGATCTGCCTTGTCCGGGTCAATAGGAAGAAACTCGGTATAGTAAGCATTGCGGCGGTCTGCCCGAATCAGCTGCTCGAACTGTTCTTTGCGCTCTGCCCGGTAGATGGGATATACCATGCCGGTGGGCAGAAGCTGTACGGTGTCCTCCCGCAGCTCGGTGATCTGATAGGCGTCATTCTCGATATACACGGTATCGCCCACAGCATAGACCGGGGCGGCAGGGTCATAGGAAGTCCTTTGCGGAGTCGGGCGGCGAACTGCATCATATTCCTCATCGGAAATGGAAACCTCGGAAGTCTGTTCTGTCTCGGCAGCTGCGATCTGCTCGGCATCCGACATCACCTGTTGGATAAACGGGTCATTGTCCAGTTTTTCCGGGTCTGCCACCTGTCCGTTGACGATCCCTCTTTCCTCCAGGGCTTCCCGGATGGCGATAGGGTCGATATTGTCAAAACGATCCTGTTCTTCTTCGGTATAGAACCGGTCCTCCTGAATCAGCTGGGCAAGCCTGCGCTGTACCTTCGGCCAGGGCAGCTGTGTTTCCTCCGGGCTTCCGGCACGGACAACGAACGGGCTGTTGCTGCCACCGTATTCCTGAGCCAGCCATGCAGCGGTATCCTTCTCTCTTGCATGGTCTTTCATATAACGGACGACAGCGTGTTTACTCTCGATATTGCCGTTCCATGCACAAAGGGCAGTATCAATATCTTCCTGAGAAAGAGGGCGCAGAAGCTCATGGAGCTTTGGATAGGTTTCGTCGATCACTTCCCGGTGCAGGCGCTGGCGGAACTCCGGCACATCCGAATAAAGGCGGATCAGCTCCATATCCTTAGAGCCAAGAACCGCACGGCGCACAGCGGCATTGCCCTCGATGACAGCATTTTCACGGTCGGAATGACCGCAGGCATTTCGATATGCCACATCCTCAGATATGGCGGCAGTCACCACAGGCTTATACTGCTCAAACTGCTCCCGAAGGGTAGGCTTTGGCGTTTCTTCCTCTATCTCCGGCTGCTGGGCTTGAATGGCATCTTCTTCTGCCAGATCCTTTTCAGCCTGGATCTTGTCATACTGCGCTTGTTCCTGTTCGGTAAGATAGCGGCCTTTCTGGACAAGTGAGGTAATGCGCTTGGAAACCTTTTCCCAGTTCAAGTGAACATCCGGGCAGTCCTGCTTTTTATAGTGCAGTCCTTTCCCATCGTGATCTTCGCCGCTGTGTGTTGCGCCGGACAGGGCATGAGAGCGTCCGCCAATGCCATACTCGTCTTTAAGGAATCTCACTTTTTCCTTATCCGTATGGTTTTCCATGAAGAACGCATAGATACGGCCTTTTCCTCCGGCAAAACTGCTGCCGCCGGTCATGGCGGTGTCGATCTCATCCTCTGTAATGAAATGCTGGACGGTTGGCACTTGGGAAAGGTCCGAAGAAAAAGTCCTGCGGGGCAGGTCAAGGTCTTTCAGGTTCTCCCAGATTTCCCTTGGCCTATGGTAATGAAAGCGCAACAGGTCACGGTCCTGCTGATAGGCAGTCCAGAAGGCGGCGTATTCTTCCTTGAGTGTCTGGCGGAAAGCCGGGGCATTCAACTGCTCCGTCAGGCGGTGGGTCTCCTCCGGGAACCCATTGCCTTTGATCTCTGACAGGCAGGACAAATATCCGGCTTCTCTGGCGTCCTCACTGAGATCGTGATATAGGTTCCAGAACTTTGTGGCAAGGAGGGAGCGTTCATAGCCTGCCGCTTCTGCAAGTTCCACATTGGAGGCAAACTGACCACTTTCCAAAAGCTCCCCGATACGCTCTGCGGCGCGCTCCCAGGAAATGACCTGGGCAGACCTGTCATAACGGACAGACTTCCCGTGGGAAAGATGGATACCATCCTCGGCATACCATGCACTCACACTGCCAAGGCCGTTGCCTCCGTGGTACAGCGTTTTCAGTATCTCGGCAATCTCAGCGGTGGTTTTCTGCTTTTCAAATGCTGCAACCACACGCTCCCTCTGACGATCTGTATTGCCTCCCAAACGCAGCACATGGTCAATATCATTTTGGGCAAAAGAAAAAGCAGAGGATGTATGCGCTACATTCTCTGCTTCATCTATGGATTGGATCTGTTCCGCTTCGGAGAGGAACAGGTTTAGGGTCAGCTGTTGATAAGCTCCGCCATCAGGATTTCTTCGGCCTGAGCTTTGCAGGTGTTCATCAGCCCCACCCACTTCATGGGATCGCTGGCTTTCAGTTCCTCGGTGGCTCCCGCTTCCTTCGCCAGCTGGGGCATCATCTGCTCCAGTCTGCTCTGGGCGGTCTCGTCGATCTCCAGAAGGTGCGGGTACAGCTTCTCGCTCAGCAACATCTGGTTGTAGAGGATGGGACGATGTTCCTTCAGGTAGGTTTTCCTCATCCTTCCGTACTTGCCCAGGGGTTTCTCCGGCTGCTGGCTCAGCTTCAGGTCGGGAATCAGATAGTCTCCGTTCTGGATATAGGTCATGGGATTGTTCATCTTGTTTGCTCCTTTCTTGGTTGGTTTCGCGCTCTGCATTTCGGACGGTGACGCCGATCTGCCGCAGCACCTGCTGGTTGATCTGGCTGACCGCTGTTCCCAGCGCCCCGATGGTGGATGGGGTGTTGAAATCAAAGATTGCCATGAAATCTTCGTGGTCGAAGTAGCGTTCCGGCTCCAGTCCGCAGCGGGACATCAAAGCGTAAGTGATGCTGACGGTGGCTGCTGCCTTAAACTGCACTCCGATGTTATACTCATCATATTCCTCCAAAAAGGAACCGTCAACGATATAGAAGAAGTCCTGCTGATGCTCCGTCCAGTATTCCTCAGCCAGTTTTCCGGCTACCTCAGTGAGCTGTCCGGCAAGGTCATCACCGGAAACCTCATAGGTGCGCTCAAGCATGGCCTGCACCGAATCCAAATGGTGCTCCTCCAGCTGCCACAGCCAGGGAGTGCGGGAATGTTCACGGGTTCCGGTGTCGGAAATGTCAAAGACATAACGCAGGCGAGGTCTGTCCCCGGAATCGTCCACCAGAGCGATCCCTTTGGAACCGCGCCTTACATACCGGCCCATCTTTCCATTCCACAAATCGTACTCCGCACAGGCGGTAGCGTCCGGTCGCTGGGCATAGATCATCAGCTGCTCGTGGAACGGGTACTTGTAAAGGCGGGAAGCAGTAGTGAGAAACCCTGCCCATTCCTGCCAGCTCCCCGTGAGCTGCGTTGTCACCTTCTCCGCCATCTGTGCATATAGTTCAGCTTTGGTTGGCATGGTGTTCTGTCCTCCTTTCGGTTTTGGGGTAAAAGATGGGGTAGCATATTGCCACCCCATCCCTGCGATTATGGTGTTTACTGGTCAAAATCCGGGTACAATTCCAATTCCGCAAATTCATCATCCGTCATGGTTTGGAGCTTGCAAAGGGCGCTGTCGGTCAGCTCCCTCAGTTCCGTTTCCTCTGGCGAAAGCTCGCCGCGCATCTCACGCAGGCTGTCGATCAATCCGGTGCGGCTACCGGTATTGTAAATGCACATCAGGTTCATTTCCTCAAAAGTAAAGTTTCCCATATCAAATCTCCCTTTCCGTACTCTTTTTTGGCGCTATCTTTTTGTGTTCTGCCTTGGGCTGGCTTTTCAGCTGCTCCATGACGGACTTTTTCTTTTCCCGTTCCTCCCGATGGGCAGCGGCAGCCAGATCCATCAGGGAAATGGGCTGCCCGCTGCGGGCCTGCTGTTCCAGCTCTGCCACAGTAGGCTCTTTTGCGCCATTGTTGATGATACCGTCGATCATGCCGTAATCGTCCTCCACGGCCATCTCCGCATTTTTCAGCGGATTTTCCGGCAGGAATCCGGGGATCTGGGTAAAACCAACACTGTCACAGTAATGACAGGATACCTTACCGTCCTGCTTGATCGCAACGATGTCACTAACACTCATAGAAGGACTGTGAAAATCCGCCGGCTTTTGCAGATTAAACTGCTCATATAGTTTTTCCAGCTGCTCCGGCACCGTGCCAGACTCCCTCAGAGGAGCTGTGTAAATGAGGTCATAACTGCTGCGGTCTATGGAAATGTCATGGGACTTTAACCAATCCAGATTCATAAAGCGCACATTCTGCGGATCGTCACGACTTACCTGATAGATGGCAAAGCAATCTCTGTTCTGAGCGAGAAATGCCTGTTCCCGTTCCTGCTGATGTTCCTGGCGCTCCATGACCTTTTCGTGGAACTGAGGGCTTTTCTCCCATTCCTCACGGTCCACACCGAAAAGACCGCCATGCTCCATGATCTCCTGTGGGTCAAACACCATGCTCTCCGTATTGTCCTCATGCAGCACATAGACAGTCAAACCGGCGGCATCCAGTTCCAGCGCCCGTTCTCTTGTAACAGGGAGCATCCCGTCATAAGAGTAACCGTATTCCTGCATATCCGGTGTGGAGACCTGCTCATCCGGCGTTGGGTATTCATCCAGCGCCTGCCCCTGTGCCTCCGGCAGCTGGGAAGAAGCAGTCATCTGACTGGCCTCTGCCTGCATCTGCTGGTAGGCAGCTTCCTGCAAAGTCTCGATCATGGACAACGGTGCGTATTTTACAGAGTCTCTGTCCAGATCGTTGTCATCACAAATCTGGAGAACTGCCTTCATGCGGGAAAGCTCCGGCATATCCAGCTGACCGCCATCCAGCTCTTTCATGGACGCGGCATCGTAAATGGTGTAGTCCCAGCCGCTGTCACAAGGCTGGATATGAAGATAGGTGGCATCGTCAATTAGAAACAAAGCCTCCTGCTGGTTTGCCTCCGCATCAAGAACCGCCATTTCCGGCTCTTTTTTTGCATTGGGGTCAATTCCACGCTCTTTGCAGATTTCCTTATAGTGGCGCTCAATGTCAGAGATCAAAGTGCCGGAGGTCTTGTTGATGGTTTCCAAACTGGCTCTCAGCTCTTTCAGTTCCTTGCCCTGACTCCAGCTTGCAATATAGCCGAAGCTGTTTTCTCCGGTCTCGATGCCAAAATACTTGCAGACTGCATAGGAGATGCTTTCAGCCTCCACTTCCTCCGTGTGGCGGTCTTTCCTCTGTTCTTGCAAAAACTGGGCGAGGGTAGAAAAGCCGCCAACAAAATTCAGCCCTTCTTCCTCGGTCAGCATCAGGCGTCCATCTTCCGCCAGCTCCAACGGCTCTGTCAGCAGAACGGAACCTGCATGGTTTACAACCACTCGTTCTTCTACACAGACCTGCTCTCCGGGGTCGTAGTCAGAACCGCGCAGGTCATAGCAATAAACGTCCTCCGGCAGATTATCACGGACAATCCGCCCATTGGAGAACAGACCGGGTTTATCAAACAGCTCGATCTCCTGATATTGCTCGTCATTGGCAATCTGAATCTTTTTCTGATTGTGGAGCTTGCTGTGGGCAATCTCATGAACCGTGGCCGAAACCGTCTGCACCTCGCTCATGCCCTGGCGAATGGCAATTTTCTGATGATCGGCAGAAAAATAGCCGTCCGTATCGGCGGCCATTGCTTCAAAAGTGATCGGCACCAGCGCACTGCGGCGCAGGGCCTCCATGAATGCCTCATAATTTGGCACATTTCCGGAAAGGGAGGAAGCAAGCTCCGGCAAAGGTTTCCCATCAGTCTGGCTCACATCAAAGACCTTGACCGGGCGAAACATGGGGATCTCGATTTCTTTTTCCTCTGTGATGATCTTTCCGTCTTTATCCAAAATCGGAGCCTTGGTATCCGGGTCCAGTTTCTGCTCCTCGATTTTCTTCTTGTACGGTGTGGGGGCGATGATGGTAATGCCATGTTCTCCCTTTTTAACATGACGCTCAAACTGGGCTTTCCACTTATTGTATCCGGCTACCAAAGTGGCGTCCGGCTTCTGCATATAGATGAGCATGGTGTTGTTTACCGAATAGCGGTGGAAGCGGGACATAACGGACAGATAGCGCATATACTTTTCACTCTCAAACAGTTCCTTGATGCCCTGCTCGATGCCGTCTGTGATTTCCCTTAGCCGCTCTCGGTTGGTGGGTTTGTTCTCAGCCATGATTTTCAATCTCCTTTCCAAGTGTGTGATTTCTGCTGTGTGTTCTGCAATCCATGCCTTTTGTTCTTCTTCACTTTCATAAAGAAAAAGATCCAGCAGGTACTCCACATAGATTTTCTTATGGATTGCTTCCACAAAGCGGGGGTGCGGTTTCTCCTCCGGTGTCCGGGGAGAATGGTCGCTCTCCCATTTTTTCAGCAGATGGTAGTAATCGGACAGTACGCGATAACACCGCTGCCGATCCTCACGAAACTGCTGTGCCTCGGTTTTCTGCCGGACATACCTCCTGCGGGGAGGGGCCTGACTGTCATAGATCAGGCCAAAGTCCTGTGCCAATTTCTCTGCCGCTTCTTTTGGGGAGAGGTCAAAGAGCTTTGCGGTAAAGTCGATCACATCGCCAGTAGCTCCGCAGCCGAAACAGTAGAAATATTCCTCGTTCAGCTTCATGCTGGGGTTCTTATCATCGTGAAAGGGACAACAGGCCATGCCATTTCGTTTGACCTCGATCCCATAAAACGCTGCCGCATCTCTGGTGCTGACCGACTGCTTGACTGCTTCAAATACATTCTCTGCCATGTGCCTTTAACTGCTGGACTTTCTCACAGGGGGCTGGTATCCGGCAGCTTTCGCACGCTCACTGGCGGCTTTGCGGCGTTCTGCGCTATATGGCTCCCGGACTGATACACACCGCTTTGGGACGGTAAAGTTATGGGCGTCCTTTCGGGTGATCTGGTCGGGGTGCTTTTTTGCCAGCAGTTCCAGCTTCTCCATCAGACGGGGATCGTGGGTGTAGACCTCAGCCATTGGTTCTGCCTGGTTATAGAGGAGAATGGTTTCCCGTTCCACTAAAGAGAGCTTCATCGGCTGCCTCCTTTCCGCTGGTCAAATTCCAGCTTGAAGTTGGCGTACTGTCCATCGTCCTCCAAAACCACAGTGGCATCGTAGGTCTTGCCGGTTTTCTCCGAATATAGCCCCGTCACACGGACACGGCCATCGTTAAGCAGTGCAGACACCACAGCCTTGGTCGGCTGTTTTTTCTTGGCAGCCCACCATTTGTTATTTTTCCAGATTGCAAATTTGCAAGAATCATTCTGACAGAAGAAGCCTTTTTGCAGTTCTGCAACTTCACCGCCGCAGCGAGGGCATTTGCCCACCACCTCACGGGGCAGAGTGAACAGGTACTCAGTTCCCCTGATGACCTGATAAGTTCCCACCAGGTCTTTCAGCATGGTGCTGATCCCGTCCAGAAACTCCTCTGGGGCAAGCTGCCCGCGCTCGATCTCGCCCAGGCGATACTCCCACTCGGCAGTCAGAAGCGGCGATTGCAGTTGTTCCGGCAGCACCGTGATAAGGGATACTGCATCGTGGGAAGGAAGAAGCTGCACCGTTTTTCTGTTCTTTTTTCGCTCCAGAAAACCGGCAGATACCAGCTTTTCCAAAATACCGGCACGGGTGGCCGGTGTCCCCAGACCTTTTCGCTCGGCATCCTCCGGCATATCCTCTTTTCCGGCAGTCTCCATTGCGGACAATAGGGTGTCCTCCGTAAAGTGCTGAGGCGGACTGCTTTTGCCTTCTTTGACGATTGCCGCAGAAACCGAAAGGGTCTGTCCTTCAGTCAGCTCTGGCACGGCTTTCTCTGCACCCTCTTTTTTCGGCTCTGCATCCTTCGTTTTGGCACGGTAAGCGTCCTCCAGTGCTTTCCATCCGGGGTGCCTCACCGTTTTTTCTTTGGTGGTAAATTCCCCACCGGCACACGCTGCAATCACAACGGTTTCCGAATAGATATGGGGCTGGGCCACGGCGCACAGCAGACGCAGGGCCACCAGCTCCAGCACTGCTTTTTCTCCCGCAGGAAGGGCAGAAAGGTCTGCATCCTTGAGATTTCGGGTGGGAATTACTGCGTGGTGGTCGGTTACTTTCTTATCGTTGATGACCGTCTGCGGATCACAGGTAATGGCGATCCCTTTGCGAAACGGCATAGCATTGGCAACCAGATTCACCAGCACCGGCAGGCTGTCTGCCATATCACCGGTCAGATAGCGGCTGTCAGTACGGGGATAGGTGCAGAGCTTCTTTTCATACAGGCTTTGCAGATAGTCCAGGGTCTGCTGGGCTGTAAATCCAAGCAGGCGATTGGCATCTCTTTGCAGAGTAGTCAGATCATAGAGGGCAGGCGGCTTTTCAGACTTTTCCTTGCACTCCACCTTTTTGATTGTGACAGCTGCATCCTGGCAAGCTTCTTTCAGCTGCTCTGCGCTTGCTCGGTCACTTATGCGCTCCCCGGATACGGTAAGACCGGGCAGCTCCAGCGCCACGGTATAAAAAGGAACCGGCTTAAATGTGTCGATTTCAGCTTCTCGCTGGACAATGAGTGCCAGCGTTGGGGACATCACGCGCCCGATGTTGAGGGTGCGGTGGTACAGCACGGAAAAAAGCCTTGTGGCATTGATCCCTACCAGCCAGTCGGCCTTGGCACGGCAGAGAGCAGCTTTCCGAAGTCCATCATAATCTACACCTGGACGCAGGTTTGCAAAGCCCTCCCTTATGGCGGAGTCCTCCATTGAAGAAATCCAGAGCCTTTTCATCGGCTTTTGGCAGCCTGCCAGCTCATAGACGCTGCGGAAGATCAGCTCGCCCTCGCGTCCGGCATCGCAGGCATTTACCACTTCGGTCACATCTGGGGCGTTCATCAGCTTTTTGAGAATATCAAACTGCTTTTTCTTATCCTTTCCCACCACCATCTGCCAATGCTCCGGCAGGATAGGCAGGTCATCATATCGCCACTTGGCATACTTGGGATCATAACTGTCTGCATCCGCAAGACCAGCCAGATGGCCCACGCACCAGCTGACACGCCAGCCGTTACCCTCCAGATACCCATCCTTACGAGCAGTTGCACCGATTACCGCAGCCAGACTTTGTGCAACCGATGGTTTTTCAGCGATTACCAGTTTATATCTCATCATCTTCAGCCTCCCATTCATTCTGCCAATTATCAGACAGTTTTTTTGCAATGCTGTGTTCTGAGGCAAGTGTAATGTCATAGCCAAAGCGATAATCATATCGGTACAACCTGCCAATCAAATCATTGATTATGATATTGCAGGCCATAATCACACGCTCTTTATCCACCTGCATCAGTTGATAGCGTTGATAATTGTTGTAATATTCTCGATGTCTGTGGGTTCTGCTGACCGTATCTTCCATCAGACAATCTATGGCATCTTTTTCACCATCTTCTTTGCTGCCCTGTGTATAAGACAACAGTTCCTTAACCATGGGAAAACTTTGTTCATCTACCGTTGCTTCTTCGCTCAAAAAACCGATATAAGCTTTTAGTAACAGGCTAACTGCTGTTTTTTCAGCTTCAGATAAAGCGTTCATGGTCTCCGCTGCATCAGGCAACAGTTCCTTTTCCACAAATTCATCTATCTCACCAGAATAAAGCATTCGGATTGAGTCCACACATAAAGAGCGCTTTTGGGGTGCGGTCTCAATTTCAAAATCATAAAGATCCAAGTCATCGTCCTTCTTTGACTTTTTTTGAACTTTGCTGATAGCAGTGAAAAGAATGTCTCCTCCAAAGTAAATTCCGAAGGCGACCAGATCAAAAATAATCAGAAAGTGTAATAACCAGTTCCATGTGTTCATTGTGAGGTCCTCCTTTCTTTGACCATGTGCTGATTTTGGGTGTGGATTTACAGTAAGAGAGTGAGTAGAGCAGCAGAGGACAGGAATTTCTCCCTGTCCTCTGTCCCTTATCCCGCAATGATTTGAAATACGCTACGCTCAAATGGTTCAATCTGCTCTATCGCGTTCCTCATTAGGGTCAGAACCCTCAAAACCATCCTCAAGGACTTCCTCATCTTCGGTTTCCCATTCCTCGGAATCTTCCTCACCATAATCATAATCGTCCAGACTGTCATTGCCCTTGGTCTTAGGCTTATTCTTAACGAGCTTCAAGTAGGCAAATACGCCACCGCCGCCCAGCAGAGCCAGCAGAAGGATCAGCGCAGCCGGGTTCAGTCCGGCAGGCTTCTCTTTTTCCGGCTCCGGTGTTTCTGCCGGAGGTTCCGGTGCTTTTCCCGTACATTTACTCTTATCAGTTACACAGACCGGACAGGCCGTATTAACTGCCCCTGCTTCACATTTCTTCGTGCAGCTGCACACAGCAGGCGGCTCCTCTTTGGGTTTTCCATCTTCCATCAGCGCCATCAGGTCCGCTTCATCCACCTGGTTCAGAAAGTGAACAGCAGTCTTTTTATCCTCGTTGGCCCTGTCGATCAGGATATAAAAATAGTTGCCCGCCTTGGTGGTAACGGTAATGAGCTGTTTATTGCCCCCGAAATCATCCACCAGAGCGGCGTTGCCCTCCGGGGTCAGCGGAGGTGCTTTTTCCGTTTCTTCCACCACCACATTGCTGTCATTGGTGGTATCCTCTGCCGGGGGCGGCGCTGCGCCCTGGGCAAAAGCGGGAACGGTAAAGCCCGATGCCAGCACCAGCGTCAGGCAAAGGGCGGAAAGTGTTCGGAGCAATCGTTTATTCCTCATAGCTGTTTTCCTCCTGTTCGTTGTTGTCATCAGCAAAACTGCCGGGAACTGTGCCTCCGGACAGCATGGCGCTCAGCTGAGCCGGGGTCATACGCAGTGCGCGCACCATCTGGACGATCTCCAGATTTTCTGCCTCGGTTTTCTGTACCTCCAGCGCCTTGAGCTTTTCCTGATACTCTGCGATCTTCTCGCGGACCTTAGCAATCTCCTGGTCAATGCGTTCAATTTTGTTCTTTGCCATCGTCTATCACTCCTTCTAAAAAATCTCTGTTACCAGTTCATCAGGCCGTAGCCCTTGATACTCTGATAATTCAGGTCATAACTTTTGATCTTGCAGGCATCGCCGGAATTTCCCTCCACGGTATAAACACGGCTGCCATCGGTGCCGACAACAATTCCCACATGGTCTGCGGAACCATCCAGATCCCAATCGAAGAAAATGGCATCACCGGGGGCGATGTTTTCATATCCTCGTGCGCCCCACTGTCCATGAGACTGGAACCACGGAACACCCTGAGACTGACAACCAGCAAAGCGTGGTTCCGTTCGACCGGATTGACCATAGCACCATGATACAAAGCAGGCACACCATTCCACACGGGAGTCAAAGCCGTACCAGCTCCAATAAGGTTGTCCTCCCACATTGCCCACCTGACTTTTCGCCAGTTCCACCAGCTGCGGATTGCCGGGGCGGGTGCCATTGATAAATTCAACACCAGTCAAATCTTCAGAAACACCTGTATCGGGAGAACCGCCACCAAATAACAGCGGCTTATTGCCCATAGTCTGTCGGTAGACCTGGTACATCTCCATCTGCTCCGGAGTCAGTAGTTCTGGCGCAAGAGAGGCAATGGAACGGCTTGTTAAAGTTACATGGAGAATACGATATTCATATTCATGCTCATCACCATCTTCGTCAGTGTAAGTGCGAATCTGAATTTCTTCTCTCAGCGTAAGCTGATACTGTGCATCAAACACACGATCCAGCTCTGCCTGTGCGCTGTGGCGTGTATAGCCTTGCAAGACAGCAGAGAGAACTGCCGCCAGCTCATGGGGGTCATGGCCAATCATATCCAGGTTATAGCGATACTCGTCATACCCTGGGTGGCTGCTTTCGATGTTGTCGATTTTCTCCTGCAACCGAGCTTCTCTGTCTGCATAATCTGCCTCCACCGCCAGCATTTCCGGGTCATCCGATGGATAGGTAGTGCCGGAAATTACAGAACCAATACTCTGTGCCATCATAGAGCAGGAGGACATGGTATTCATCAGCATACAGGCGATGAGGAAAAAAACCCCTGCCATCAGGAAGCCCTTCTTGTGGCGCATGACGAATGCCCCTGCCTGCTGTGCCTTTTCTTTTACCGTCCTTGCGGCTTTTCCGGTTTTGGACGCAGCCTGGGCGGTATTTCCGGCAGTCTGACCGGTGCGCTTGGCGACGGCATACTGCTTTTTGATACTCTGTTTTTGCTGCCAGCGGGAGAGAGGGTTGCTGGTAAACTGAGGATTTTCCCGTAGGGACTTCTGGTACAGGGCATTTACATTTGCCTTTTCCAGCTTCTGCTCGGCCTGGGCTGCTTTGCGGTACGGCTTCAGCTTGTGGCTGCGATAGCCCTCCCGCACCAGATAAGCGCTGGTCTCCACCGCCTCCTCGGACTTGTGGGCGCTTTCCACGCCCACATTGTCCTGTTCTGTTTCCCGGATCTCTTTGTGAAACTTGCCCGCGACCAGATGGACGGGAGCTTCCTTAACCCCTTGAGAAAGTTTGGAAGGTGGTTTTTTCTTGTCCTCAAAGGTCAGCTTCGAGGTCTTTTTCCCGGTGTCCGGGTCAATGACCGTCTGTCTGACTTTTTTCTTTGGAATATTGGCCTGCGCCTTATCTGCTCTGGCCGTAGCTTTCTCCGTTTTGCGGATCGGCTTTTCCAGTGCAGGGTCAGCCCGTTCCTCATCAGTAAAGCGCAGGCGCGGCTCTTTATTCAAACCAATCACCCATTAGGATAGCATCCATCATGTGGTGCAGCTCCACATAGAGGGCCAAACCTTCCGGATCATATAGCGGATGCACGGTGAGATACGCATGGACTTGCGCCAGAATCTCAGAGAGCATTGTGATAGGTCTGCACCCTACAATGGGTGCTGCACCAGGGGCACACATCATATTCGCCCAAATCGAAAAGAGACGGGCAAGACCAATTTCGCCATCCTCATTCAAGGTTTTGAGTTCTTTGTCAGCGGTACGACACTCAACAACAGCGGAGGCCATTACCGGAAGCAACATGAATTCGTGAGCCTCCAATGCCTCACGGAAAAAAATCATGGTATCAAGTTCGCAAATATTCTGTTTCATAGTTATTCATCCTCCTTTTTCAGTTCCTGGGGTTTGGTGGTCATAATGCGGTAAAGCTCAGTATTCTTCGGGAAGTGGTCAACGAAGGGCAGGATGGTGGAGCCATAGAACAGCAGGCCCTCGCCCTCACCGGAGTGGGTCACATAGCTAAGCTGGTGCGTGGAAATGCCCAGCTGCTTGGCGAGAATCTGACGGTCTCCGCCTGCCTGGTTGAGCATATACACGAAGTCGGAGTTTTCAAAGATGTTCTCCACCTCGCGGCTGCTCAAAAGGTCTTTGACATTCTGGGTGATACCTGTCGGAATACCGCCCCATTTGCGGAATCGCTTCCAGATTTCCACCGTATAAGCGGCGGTCTGCTCCTCCTTCAAAAGCAGGTGCATCTCGTCGATGTAATAACGGGTGGACTTGTGGGCAGCGCGGTTAATGGTAACGCGGTTCCACACCTGATCCTGGACCACCAACATACCGATTTTCTTGAGTTGCTTGCCCAGCTCCTTAATGTCATAGCAGACAATGCGGTTATTGATGTCCACATTGCTCTGGTGATTGAACACATTGAGGGAGCCGGTTACATAGATTTCAAGGGCCGTGGCGATATACTGGGCTTCCTTTTCCTCCTGTGAACGGAGCAGGTTATATAGGTCCTCCAGTATGGGCATATTCTCCGGGCGCGGGTCATTGAGGTAGGTCTGATAGACCAGACGCACACAACGGTCGATGATGGTTTTCTGCACCGGCTGCAATCCGTCCTTACCGCCCACGATCAGCTCACACAAGCTGAGGATAAAGTCAGACTTGAGGGACAGCGGGCTTTCATCATCCGAATAGTCCAGGTTCAGATCCATCGGATTGATGTAGTTGGTTGAGGTAGGCGAGATCTTGATGACCTGCCCATGCAGACGATCCACCAGAGGTGCGTACTCCGCTTCCGGGTCACAGATGATGACATCATCATTGGTAAGCAAAAAGCAGTTGGCAATCTCACGCTTGGCGCTGAAAGACTTACCGGAACCCGGCGTACCCAAAATCAAGCCGTTGGGGTTTTTCAGCAGCTTTCTATCCACCATGATGAGGTTGTTGGACAGGGCATTGATGCCGTAGTACAGGGCTTCCTTGCCGTTCTGGAATAATTCCTGTGTGGTGAATGGTACAAAGATAGCCGTAGAACTGGTGGTCAGCCCTCGCTGAATCTCGATCTGATTGAGTCCCAGGGGCAGACAGCTCATCAGCCCTTCTTCCTGCTGGAAGTCCAGTCTGGTCAGCTGGCAGTTATACTTCTGGGCAATAGAGCCTGCCTGAAAGATGTTGTTTCCAAGCTGACGGGGGGTGTCCGCTGTGTTCAGCACCAAAAAGGAGACCAGGAACATTCTCTCGTTTCGGCTCTGCAAATCCTGCAACAGCTTTTTCGCTTCGCTGCCGTAGGTGGCAAGGTCAGAAGGAATGATGTCCATGTCGTATCCGGCGCGGACTGCTTTTTTCTGTTCCTCAATCTTACTGCGGTCCAGATCGGTAATCTTACGCTTTACCGTTTTGATGGCTTTCACCTGATCCACCGACTGAATGTGCATACTCACAATGAGCGAGCTTTCCATATCCAGAAAATCAGCCAGCAGACGGTCATTCAGCTCTGGGGCTAAAATCTGCAAAAAAGAAACAGCCCCGTATTTCTTGCCCATACGGAACTGCTTGCCGGTGCGGAACTCAAAGGAGCTTGGTGCAATAAAATCTTTCGTGGACAGGCCGGAAGGAGCCAGCCAGTCCCATTCAAACTGAAACGGGAGCTGTTCATCCATGTGGAATACCGCATGAAGCTGGGAAAGCCTTTCCTTACCGTCCAATGTTCTGGCGGCTACACCAAGACGCTTGAAGTTATTGAGTATATCGGTCTCAATACGCTCCAGACGGGGCTTGGCGGCTTTGATGCTGTCAGCGTTGATACCAAAGGTCAGGTATTTGGTCTTGATGAGACCGTTGTTGCCTCTGACCAGCTGATTTTGCAGCATCGTGGTATATTCCTCACGGATACTGTCAAAGGCATCCCCCTGGGGCGGAATGGAAATGGAGTTGGCAAAGGTCTCCTCCGATGCCGCAAGGTTCAAAAAAGACAGCTGGAAGTGAATCGAGCTGTCGAAATAATTGAGGAAATCACACCAGCCCTCAAAGATCGCGGTCTTATCTTCATTTTGGGAGAGCTGATAGTTGATGTCCTGAAACTGAATGGTCTTTGTGTAGTGGCTGTCCGATACGCGGCAGATCCCGTCCGGCCACATTCGTTCATAGGGGATACTGTCCTGTGCCGATTTTCCTTTTTTGTCCGTGCGGTTGGCGCGGGCAATGGCCGCTTCGATCTGCTTCTTATCGGCGCGGGACAGCTTTTTCTTTGTCTTTACCGGATGCACGGTCTTTTCTTCCGGTTTTCCCAGCAGACGGCGCAGCCAGCTTTTCATTGCGGTGAACAATGTCATACACCTCCTTATCGAGCATTTCCTGCCGCTTTAATACGGCATAAAAGTTATTGGTCTGGTAGGGACGCTGCTTGGGACGGATCACAGCTACTTTGAGGATGTTGCCCACGATCTTTTCCAGGGGCTGTCCATGCTTTTCATACATTGCCAGCAGGAAGAAGGGCATCATGACCAGCATCATACACATGGCAGCCATGCTGTTTCCCGCAGGCTCACGGAGCCACAAGAACAGCGGTACACCTACAAGCGCCCCGGCGGTAAAGCAGACCAGCTGCCTTCGTGTCAGATTGAACATGACCTTGGTTTCGACTTTGGTTAAATCTTTGGGTACGGGTACATAAGCCATATTATCCACCTCCTTTATGGGAATGAAATAGAGCTGTCCACTTCATTTCCCCACACATCCCAACCGGGTGTGGATTGACGAGCAAACAGTTCTATGCGCGGGAGATCACCCATCAATGAGACAATGCGTTCTCTGGCTTCCTGCGGTTTTTTTGAATGTTCTTCAATGTGAGAGACAATGACCTGATGAACAGCTGCGTTTATACGCTTGGGATGTCCTTTCGTTGCGAGGATACAAAGTTCCACATTGGAGCGCGTCCAATATCCCATTCCCCAGAACAAGCTATCTGCCTTTCGATTTTGCTTTACCCAAACAAAGCCGACGGTTTTATAGGTAAATCCCCATGCCTTCAGAACTGAGAGACCTTCCAGTAAACATGGAATCGTGACCCATAAAAACAAGGCACAGTCTTTATCCGCCAAGTTGCCTACTGGCAGCGCACAAATATCCTCGATACTCATGGTCGGATAGTGACTTTCTGCACTGCGTCCCAATCCTTTCTTGGAATATACTTTGTAGTTCCATGGCGGGTCTGCGTAAATGATTTGATATTTTTTCATACAGAACCCTCCTTTAGTGCGCCTGAAAGACTGATTTTGCGAGACTGCCGGTTTTGAACAGCGTAAAGCACAGCAGTACGGTGTAGCCCACGCAGCTCCAGATTGCCATGATGATGTCATCTTCCAGAGCGATGTTCTGCACCAGCACAGCATAAATTGCCACGCAGACGATAATGAGAAACGCCTGAAAGCCCAGCGCCAGCAGGGATCGGAGGTAATTCTGTCCCATACCGCCCCATTCTTTACCCATCATTGCAGCCATTGGAACGGGAGCCACCGAAGTCACAAGGTAGATTTCGATCATACGGCCATAAATAACGATAAAGATACAGATATATAACGCCCACATAGTAATGCCAATAAAGAGGGATTGGAACCACAGTCCGAACAGCGGTCCCAGATCCATTTCCATCAGCCTCGGTTCCAGATCGGTCATAACTGAGGAAATGTCAATGGACGCATCCGAATTGATAACCCCTGCCGCCTGCGCCACTACGCTCTGCGCCATATCAAAGACGCCCATCACGATATTCCATGTATTTGTGACAATGAGGATGGCAGCGGCTGATTTGAACACCCACTTGAAAATCATCCAGGTGTCCACATCATGCAGGTTGTTCTTGTCTGCGATCATCTGGATCAGGTCTACGGTCATCACGATAGCCAGGATCACGCCTGCAATCGGCACCATGATGGAGTTGGACAGATTCTCAATCATGCTGAAAATACTGCCATTCCATCCCTGTGGGGTCTGGCCTACCTGTACGGATATATCCGCGACCTGCTGGTTTACACTGTCAAACATCCCCGAAAGGTTGCTCATAATGCCGCCCACCAGCATTTCTTTCAGCCAATTTGTCAGGGCTTCAAGTAAGAAATCCATACGGTGTCAACCTCCTTTCCGCCGCCCCCGCAAAACTGCGGGAGCGGCAAGGATTTCATACGGAGACGCTTAGACAGAGAAAAGCCCGGAGAGCAGAGGTACAAGGACCATGCCTACCACGGCTACACCAGCACCGGCCATGAGCTGCTTCATGCCCTGGCTCTTGGCGCCGGGGTTGTCGTTGCCGTAACCTTCCAGCAGGTTGATAACGCCCCAGATACCGAGACCGGCACCGAGCGCGATAACGAGGGTCTGAAGAACGGTGATTGCCTGTTCAAAAAATGCCATATAGTTTGTTAGCCGGAATCTGATTAAAAAATAGGTTTGTCATGTTTCATAGGCATACAAAAGCCGGAACAATCTGCCGCCCGGTTTCCGGGGGCATGATTCCGGCTGTCCTCCTTTTTCATTATTTTTTCTCGCGATTGTCCGCTTTGTACGCCAATGGCCCATAGAGGGCAGATGCGGCGAATAGATAAGATCACTCCCTTCTAAAGCGGAACGAAATTAAGCGCCCTTTGTGTCTACTTCATATACATCGCAGACCTCATTGGGCTTGAGTTTCAGCCTTGCGGACAAGAATGCTTCAATATCAAAAGCGTTCTTGTCATCCGCGTCGGCAGTGTACTTGAAATTGGGGTGCTTGGTGATGTCGTACTTATCCGAAAGGAAAGGACGCACACCGCGCAGCTGGAGGATACACTTGCCGCCATCCATAACAGCAAGCTCATCCTGGCTCATCAGCTCTTTCCCCAATTTTTGATAGTTGAGTGAATGGGATGTTTCCCTCCCACGGCTCTCTCCGGTGTTGTAGGTGTCGATGGTTTCCTTACCCAGCACGGCGGCCAGCTCCTTGAGAGTGGTCGGCTCCTTACCGCCCAGAAAGATGGAAGTATCCATGTTTCCGATAATGGTATCTGCGTTATCCTTATAAATCGCCTTGAGCTGACTCTGCGCCTGCAACACCAGACAGGCGGAGATCTCACGGCTTCGGATGGTGGCCACCAGCTTTTCCAACTTGGGTATCTGGCCAATGTTGGCGCACTCGTCGATCAGACAGCGCACATGAACCGGCAGTCTGCCGTCGTACACATCGTCGGCCTTTTCGCAGAGCAGGTTAAACAGCTGGGTATAACACATGGATATAAGGAAATTAAAGCTGTCATCAGTGTCACTCATGATGAGGAACAGGGCAGTTTTCCTGTCTCCCAGAGTATCCAGCTCCAGCTCATCATAAGCCGTGACCTCACGCAACTCTGCAATGTCGAACACGGCAAGGCGAGCGCCGCAGGAAATCAAAATCGACTTGGCTGTTTTTCCGGCGGCCAGCTTATATTTCTTATACTGGCGCACCGCAAAGTGGTTTGGCTTCTCGGCTTCCAGTGCATCAAACATCAGGTCTACGGGGTTTTTGAACTCCTCGTCATCCTCACGGACTTCCATGGCGTTGATGAACTCAATGAGGGTGGAGAAGTTTTGTTCCTCCACCGGAGCCTCATAATGGATATAGCCAATAAGCGCGCAGTACAACAAGGTTTCTGCTTTTACCCAGAAATCGTCTCCGGCCTTGCCTTCGCCTTTGGTATTGGCGATCAGCGTTGTTACCAGCTTCAAGATGTCCTTTTCGCTATGGATATAGGCGAAAGGGTTATAGTGCATGGACTTCTTGAAGTTAATGGTATTTAGGACCTTGATTCGGTACGGCTCATAAATGACCTTGCCGTGCTTATCCTTCATAGGCTTTCCGTCTTTCCCCAGCTTGGGTGCGCCCCTTTGGAGCATTTTTCCGCACTCCACCAAAATGGTTCCCTTCGGGTCTGTGACCACATAGGAACTGTGCATCTGCATCAGATTCGGTTTGAGCCAGAAGCGGGTCTTACCGGAACCGGAGCCGCCAATCACCAGCACATTTTTGTTTCTGGCGGTCTTTGGGTCCTTGGGGCGGCTGTTCATTGTCAGGCTCTCCGTTTTCGTCAGAATCACATTGTTCTGGAATACCGGGTCGATGTAGGGTGTAATGTCCTCATGGGTTCCCCACCGGGCGGAACCGTATTCCATGCCGTGCCTGTACTTCTTGGCGTTCTTGCTTTTCAGGTACACAGCCAGCCGCAGGCCGCCGCAGCAGCACAGGCCCACCAGCAGGTCCAGCGGGTGCAGGCTGGGCCACCAGCTGGCCAGCGCCACCGGCAGCGTGGAGAAGAACGAGAGCATTTTTGCCGAAGCGTCCGCACCCACGGCCATCCGCCACGCTTCACCGAAGTTGGTGGAGAAAAGCCCCATCAGGATATACGGCAGATTCAGCAAAATGAGCTTTTTGATGTTCAGCTGCTTTTTCATCGTTCCAGCTCCTTCCGCTTGTTCCGGTCCACGACGACGTGTTTTACCAGTTCTTTGAACTGGCTCAGCTTTGCCAGCACGGACGGGCGCTCGGATTTCTCCGCCTTTCTGACCTTTTTCCCGGTGTACTCGGTAAAAGCAGCGGTCAGGGCATCCGCGTCCCGACCCTTGAAAAAGATCAGGTACTTGGGTGGGGAGCTGCTGCGGTCCTTCTTCACCGCATAGTCCACGCCGTATTTCCGGGCGATCTTCTCAAACTCCTTGATGGAGGGGTCGGTGATCTCGATGTTGGAAACCCCTTGGTTTTGACCAATCAGCTGTTTCACCGTCTGCTTGCCCTGGGGCTTCACAGGCGCGTCACGGCTTCTCTGCTTTTGCAGCTTCTTTTCCTTGCGGTGGGCAAGGTACTTGCTGATGGCGGCTTTGAGCAGCCTGCCGGTGAACTTTGTTCCGCTGACAACCAGCGTTAAAGTCCTGTTTTCCACTTCTTCCTGCATTTTCATCGCCTCCTTTCCACAAAATGTGCAGGGGTGGTGCATTTATTTCTAAGGCGGGACCACCAGCCGCCGGAGAAGGTATTTCTTCATCGAACCGCCCTCAACGAATTTGCTCAGAACGGTCATAGAGCAAATCTCCATTTCTGACCTTTGCATGACTGAGAATCTTGATCTGTCCCTTTGCCTGACTGTCCAGAGCTTTTTCATAGCCCTTATCTGACAAAAACAGGCGGGTTCGTTCACCTTTCCAGCCCACCGGGGAGTCATGCGTCAGCACATCAAAAATAATCATGTGCCGGGTGTTCTCAGCAAATCGCTGGAGATCCATGTAGTCATGGCCGTGATAGTTCTGCGCTCCAGCTTTCTGGCGCATTTCTTCCATCAGCTGACCGATTGTTTTGCCTTCTGGCATAAAACTCACTTCCTTTCCCACTCTCATACAACCATCAAAATCATGTCTCTCAGCTGAGCAAAGTAGAGTTTGCCTTGCGGGGTTATCAGCGTATAGGAGCCGATATGCCCGTGATTGCAGTAGTCTTTGACACAAAACAGTCCTTCATTGGCTGGCTTTGCATAGGGCAGTACATTACCGGATGCGGTGCGGTACACAAAACGCTTTTCCAGAAGGAAACGGACAAACCGACGCTCCGGGACAAGCAACTCTTTGGCGGTGGTGCGGAGGTTGGTACTGTGATTGAGGTCGATGAACAAATCATAAAAGGCTGCCTTACTCTCCAGCAGGGCATTTTCCTCTCGTAGCGACGCATTTTCTTCCCGCTCAGCAAGCAGCTCGGAGCAGAGCTTTATCAGAGCTTCCGGAGAAGTGGCTATCTCCCACAACTTCTCTTTTGTGAGATAGGCTCCGTGCTTGCGAATGGCAGGTAGAACTTCATCAAACACCCATTGTTCAAACCGTTCCGCTGACGGCAGTTTACTATGGGCGATCAGACGATATAGATCACCTTCGGGGATAAAGAGCATTTCGACCATTTGTACCGCGGGGCTTCCATCTGCCTTTTTCCCAGTCTGGACCCCTATGGAACATTTCGTTCCACCCCTGGTATGGTCGCGGACGGCTTTGCGTGGATTGGTATATCCCAGCGCTGTTGCCACATCTGTACCGCAAAATAATACTTTGCCATTCTGTTCCAAAGTGCGAATGCTTCCGAACTCTGGACTATTGAAAATTTCAATCTGATTCATGCTGTGCCTCCTTTGGTGTAATACAAAAGCGGCTGATTACCAGCCGCCTGCGTGCATATCGTGATTTACCAGTGAAGTGTAGTGGTTATTCATGGTGGTAGGAGCGTTGAACAGCACTGCAAGCAGGTACTGCTTGATGTTGTGTACCTGGGTGGTGTTCTTTTGCAGACAGTCCATGACAAACTCGATGTGAGAGCTGTCCAGCTTCAAAAAGCGGGAGCGTACAATTTCATGAGGAAAGTCCGCACCAGAGATCCGGGTGGTCTTTCGTTTGGCACAGACCGTTTCTACCAACAGCTCTACGATCTCATTCAGGTCATCCAGGTAGAGAGGATAACGCTGCTTCAGACAATCATACTCGATATTCTCCAAAATCAATTCCCGATAATTTTCTATCTCTGTGACAGACATCGCATCCCTTCCTTTCCGTTCCGGCGGTATTACCGCCGCTGTTTCCCGGAAGGGAATGGAATCGGTATTTGATCCATGAGTATTTTGTTTTTGGGTATTTGATTTCTTAGTATTTAATTGTGTTGGATTTTCCGGTAACGGATTTACCGCTGACGGGTTTACCGTTATCGGGTTTTCCGACAACGGCTTATCCAACATCGGTTCTCCCTCGATGGGACGCTCAAAAATGGTATACTCATTGGCTGCGAATTTACCAGAAGCATCAGTTGTCTGTCTGCGCCGAATGTATCCGGCTGTTTCAAGCTCATTGACAGCAGAGCGGATTGCATCTTTGCTTTCTCGATTGATATAGCTGAGTCCTGACAGCGTATAATCCCAGTCATCAGGCAGAGATAACATTTGCGACAAGAGACCCTTTGCCTTCAAAGAAAGTCGTTTGTCTTTTAGATGAAAATTGCTCATAACCGTGTAATCGCCAGTGCGTTCTACACGAAAAACAGCCATTTACTTCACTCCTTTCATTTCTCAGGTATGAAAAAAGCCGCAATTCATAAAAGAATTGTGGCAGCGGTTAGGGTCTGTCTGTATCTTTTTTCTTGCGTCGGTAGGGGCGTTTTGGCATTGGTGGTTTATCAAACAGATCCCTTTCCTGAGAAAATGGTAAGGTTTGAAAAACACGGTCAATCTCGGTGGATTCCATATCACGCTGTGAGCGGCAATCTTCTTGAATAGCTTCTCGGATTTCTCTTACAGTACACATATTCATTCCTTTCCTTTCGTTGTATCGGTTATGAACGACGGTGTTTTTTAGGCTTGAAGTCGAGGATATGCCCCTCAATAACATGGGCATATCTCTTAATTTTGATTTCTCGACGCTGCTGGCTTTGCAGAGCTGACTGATACCCGTCCTCTGTGAGAAAAAGCCTCATTTCGTCACCAGGTTCTCCATAAGCAGTAGGGCGCAAGACAGTAAACTCAATCATCCAGAAAGTGCTGTCCCAAAATCGCTCCACTGCAAGAATGTTGTGGCCTTTCAGTTCCCTTGCTGCAATATCTTTCATAGGCTCTCCCTTCATCGTTCCTGATCTCGTTGGCGTTTTTTCTGCCATTGTTCCAGCAGTTTAATAATGGTTTCCTGCATTTTGGCCGGTGTATAGCTTTTGGGGAAATACTTTCGCAAGGTATCGCTGCTCAAGGTCACTTTATCCAGATCACCCTTTTTTTCCTCTGACATGATGGCAAGCATCACATCTTCTGACAATTTCCCTTCCTGGCTGAACTTTTTCATTCGCTGAGCCTGAGAGAGAGAAGGGGTAGCCTGCTCATAGTCCATTGTTTCCACCAGCATTTGCTGTTCGTCCGGTTTCAAAAAAGAGAGTTCATAGGCTGGGTTAAATGCGATTTTCTTTTCATCCACCATATCCAAAAGCTCTGGAATCAGTTCAGTCAAACGAACATATCGCATTACCTGGATACCGCTTCGTTCACCGGCTTCTTTTGCCACCTGGTCTCTGGCGCTCAACTTCTGTTCAACTTGAACAGAAGTCAGGTCTGTTCTTGCTCCTTGATGTTTAATGGCTTCCAGCTTCATTTTGTAGGCAAAAGCCCTTTCACTGGGGAGCAGATTTTCTCGCTGCAAATTGCTGTCAACCATAATAATTGTGGCAGCATCGTCATCCAAGTCGCGCACAATGACAGGCATGGTTTCTTTTCCGGCCAATTCGCTGGCTCTGCGGCGTCTGTGACCGGCTACCAGCTCATAACCGCCATCAGGCAGTGGTCTGGCAATCGCAGGAACCAACACTCCATACTTTTTGATGCTGTCTGCGGTTTCTATCATTGCATCATCATCCTTGACCTTGAAGGGGTGATCCTTGAACGGATGCAGTTCAGATAGGGGAATTTCCTGAATTTTTTCCAGTTGCTCGTCTTGCCGACTTTCTTCAGTAGTAAACAGATCATCTACCGAGGCCAGCTCTACTTTTTTCGCGCTGCTTTTCAAGTTTTATCACCTCCTGGGTCAGATTTTTGTATCCATCAGCCACCTTGCCATTGGGGTCATGGGCAAAAATGCTTTTGCCTTCGGCGCTGATTTCTTTTGCCCTGACAGAATGAGGAATCTCGGTGCCGAACACCTTGATTTTGCTGCCATAGGTTTCGCGCAGGAGAGCGGAGATTTCTTTGGCAAAATTGGTTCGGCTGTCTACCATCGTCAGCAGAATCCCATCAATTTGCAGCTTGGGATTGATTTGTCTGCGAACCTTATTGATAGTTTGCAAAAGCTGCTCCAAACCTTTAGCTGGAAGATACTCTGCCTGGACGGGGATTATAACCCTATTAGCGGCAGCCAGTGCATTGACCGTAAGCATACCCAGGGAGGGCTGGCAATCAATAAGGATATGGGAGTATTGCCCCTTCAGCGTGTCCAGATATTGTCGCAGAATGGTTTCTCGGCTCATAGCGTTTACCAGAGATACCTCCATACCAGATAGCTGGATGTCCGCAGGCATCAGGTCTACGCCCTCAGGGTGGTGCAGGATACCCTCGCCGGGACGAATTGGTTCATCCATCAAAATACGGCCCATAGCGTCTGACAGTGTAAAGGGCAGCTTATCAGGCTGAGGATTGCCCAAGCTGATGGTCAGGCTTCCCTGTGGGTCTCCGTCAATCAGAAGGACTTTCTTCCCGGACTGCGCCAGACCAATTCCAAGATTGGCACAAGTGGTTGTTTTGCCGACACCACCTTTTTGGTTGGCTATGGCAATAATCTGTGTATTCATGATTTCACCTCATTTCTTTCTAAGTTTAGATATGAAAAAAAGTGCCTGCTTTACCTTTCCTGAGAAAGATAAAACAGGCACTTTCACTGGCTCAATACCTCTTGTAATGAACCTCTATGTATGGTAAACTATGTCCACGATACCATGAATATAATTAAGTCTCGACGGGAATTGAACTTTTGGCTAACGCCAAATTTCGCGCCTTTGCAAACAGAGTGCAAACAATAGGGGGCTAAAATCCTTTGTTTTTGCTTGATTTTGCTTGTACAAGGTTTATAGAGAACATGGAGAAAAGCCTTGATATAACTGCATTTTCTTTATCCCTGTTGATAGGGAATATATGCACTGGGTCCATCTCCTAAGCGGAACGCCGCAGGTTCGACTCCTGTCTGGGACGCCACAAACAACGCTGAAAGCCTTGATTTTTCTAGGTTTTCAGCTTTTTTAATTTTGGCGTTTCTATCCTAGCTGAAAAGGGGAGCTATTTTTCTTTATGACTTCAATTCGATACTTTATAAAGACTTTTTAAGGAAGTAGGTTTGCTAACACTTTTTTATTTTTGATGAAAAAATGCTGGATTTTTGAAAATTTGCTAACACTTTTGAAAAATTACTTATTGAGTGTTTGCTTTAAAAGCTGTTCTTTCATCTCTGGCGAAAGGGATTTAAGCAGTATAAGCAGTTCCATATCGCTGTCTGAAATGCCAGTATCTTGCTGTTGGTTACTGGTATCTTCGTCGAGAGTGGAATAAAATTCTTTGTCCATTTTCTGTGCGTTGAAACGTCTGTCCTCGTCAATGATTTTGGAATAAACATCTGTAACCATTTCTGCTTCAGCATGTCCTGTATCACCCTGTACGGATTTTACATCACCGTTTGTCATTTTCAGTTTGTAGCCTGTACTCAAATGACGTAAGCTGTGGAATACCACAATTTCAAAGTCATTTTCTTCACAGAGCTTTTGAAACCTATCTCTGACAATGCGGCTTTCTACGGGATTTCCGTTTTCTAAAGCAATGACAAGGTTATAATCGTTATATGCACTACCGAGAAATTCTTTCAATTCCTGCTGGTCTTTTTTGTACTGTACCAATAGCTGTGCAACAGTTCTAGGCAGCCAGACAGTTCTGTTACTTGTTTCTGTTTTTGGTGTTTTCAAAACAAGCCTTGTCGTACAATGAGGTTTCTGTGTAGGAAAGATTTTAATAATGTCTTTTTCTTTCAATTTTTGCATAGCCGCAGCATTTACTCTTGAAAGCTCCTTGTTGATGATTACCCTTGCATTATCCGTAGCAATGGATTCTTCATCAATAATCACATCTTCCCATGTAAGACCCGTAATTTCACCAATACGCATTGAACAGGAAAAAGCTAAGTGCATACAGATGGAAAGTAAATCATCTTCCGCAGCCTGTACCGCTTGACGGAATGTCTGTATACTCCACACTTTACGTCTGACTTTTGGAACTTTTGGTAAAGTCGCCAATGACGCAGGATTTCTCTTGCTTGTGTCTATGTACTCCCAACGGATAGCTTGATTCAAGGCGCAGCGGATAATATCATGTATCTTTTTGATGTTCGCAGGCTGTACACAGCGACCAGTTGCTTTTCTGTTTGAACGAGGTACTTCTGGTACGCTCAACAAATCATTGTAGTATTTTGATAAGCTTTTTGTTGTAATCTCATTGAGTTTCCAATCGCCAATAATCGGATTGATATAATTCTCAATACTGCTTACCTTACTGCTGAATGTGCTAGGCGACCACTTAGATGTACCGTAGAGATTGACGAAAATTTTTAGGAAGTCACACAATGTAATTTCCTCGTCAACAACTTCCAGCTCTTTTTTAGAATCCTCAATCTGGCGTGCAAATTGTTCCTCTAAAGGAACTAATACATAACCATATTTTTCTTGATAGTATTCTACAAAGGCTTTTCGCTGCTTTGCTTCTTTTCTTGTTTCCAGCGTATCCCATTTTTGTTTTCTCTTACCTGTATTGTCTAAGTACCAGTAAATAACGGAAAAAGTTGATTTTCTTTGTTTGATTGTAGCCATAATTTCTCTCCTTAATAGTCAAATTTGATTCAACCATTTATCGAAAGAAATTTTTGATACTCGTATGACTTTACCAACACGAACATAATGGAACTGACCGCTTTTCACCAATGAATAAGCTGCTTTCTTACTAATATTCAGTTGTTCAGCAATTTCCTCCACTGTATAAGTCTTTTTTTCCTTTTTTAGAGGGTGTGCATTTTGTGTATCACTTATCACTAAAAAGACTCCTTTCTTTGTGACAGCAACAAAACACACTCGCTTAATGAAATCATTATAGCATAACTTCATAAAAAGCGAACATACATTTTGCTGCTGAAAATATCTTTTTTTAACAATCAAATAGCTTTGGAAAAGCTCACTGGACTTTCACCATTCCCATTCTGATGGGTGAACCGTGTCATACGGGTGTATCATTATACAGATATACAGGTCATGGCAGGGCGACCATTCCAAAAGTCGCTCACGGATCATTGCATGAATCGCTCACTTTGTTTTGAAAGGTCATGGCGTACAATACCCGTCGGCTCGCTGCATATCAAACGTATCTGATTGTTTATTCAGTTTTCAAAGACCACTCGACTGTGTTTGCCAGTCTATGAAAATCTACTATCCGATAATAGACTTTCATAGAATGACAAGCAGAGGGAAAGAGAGAAAAGCTCTGCCCGTCAGAATTGTTAAACTACGATAATCTCAAAGTTTGCAATCATATCCATAACCGCAGCCTGTATTCTTCCTTTTAGTTCAGAATCGACTACCATATAGACATTACCGTACTCGTCGTACAATTTGCGTAGGCTCAACTTTGATATGTAACCGTCATAGAAATTCAAGATTTCCTGTATTGCCGCTTCATCACCATTGGTAGCCGCCACAATTACAGCAAACGGTATACGTTTTGTGTTATTTTCCACACTTATTCCTCCTTCATCATTTTTCGTATTTCTTCCAGAGTGCTTGTCCTGTGACGGTAAACAGTGGAGCGAACCACGTTCATAAGCTCTCCGATTTCTGCGTCAGACATATCCATAAAGTATGACAACAAAATGATATTGCGCTTTCTCTCTGGTAAACATTTAAGAGCCTTGCTTAACTGATCGTCAGATACTTGTACTTCCATGCCAAGAACATTGAACACGGTATAATCGCAGGAATAGTTATCGTAAACGCCAGCTTTATTCAATTCCAAATCTGATACATCAGAGAATGGAATTTCATGCTGCAAACGTCTTGAAATACTGCGCTTATACTTCATTGCTGCTCTCTTAATGACTTTTTTCGTAAGGCAATCAAACTGTGCTTGAATAGCCTGCTCGAAAGAAGATGACTTCATATTTTCACCTCCTTTCTGCGTGAGAGTGAATGAGGGTTGTTTTCCCTCTATCCCCCTTTCCGCACAGTAGCTACCCACGCAGCAGCTATTTGTTGCGCTTTCAGAAAAGAATTTGAAAAATATTTTTAAATAGCAAAAAAGCACAAGAGCATGATGGAAATGCTGTTCTTGTGCTTTAAGAATTATTCCCACTATATGATGTGAAAAACCACATTCAAAAGTAGACTGTACCGCTGTATAAGCTAAGATTTTTTTGACAGTAACGGATAAATCGAAGAATGTCGTCTACCTAGTATTTTCAATGCGGCTACCTCCTAAAGCCGCTAAACCAAAACCAATCTGCTATTTTCTACTGGAAAAAAGAAAAAAGCGGCTTTTAACCGCTACCTAAATAGAAATGAAATATTTGCACGCAAAAGTGGTGCTGCCGATAGCGGTTTTTTTGTTTGCCGCTAGGCAGCACTTTTTGACTTTGATACGCATAATAGGAACTAACAAATCATATAATACGTTTTTCTATACCTGTTAGGAAATCAATAGGAACAGTAAAATGTGGTGAGGTGATTGCATATGCGTAAAAAAGAGGATAAATACGATTTTAGAGCTTTTGGTCTTGCTATCAAAAAGGCTCGTATGAAAAAAGGTTTGACCCGTGAACAAGTGGGAACAATGATTGAGATTGACCCTCGTTACCTAACAAATATCGAGAATAAGGGGCAGCACCCAAGTTTACAGGTGTTCTATGACCTTGTTTCATTACTGGAAGTTTCCGTTGATGAATTTTTCCTGCCTGCGTCTGATCTGGCGAAAAGCACCAGAAGACGACAGTTGGAAAAGCAGCTTGATAGCTTATCTGATAAAGATTTAATCATCATTGAAAGTGTTGTTGACGGAATCATAAAGTCTAAGGAAGTGGAGGACGAGTAATCCTCCACTTTTTATCTATCAAATAAAATAAGCCGATAACCCAAGAATTTTTATCATTCTTGATGTTATCGGCTCTGCGTCTTAGCGTCTGGCTCTTTAATAATTTTTACTATTCCATGATTTGTATTGATTAAAGTTTCATGCTTGCATTTTGGACAAAACAACGGAAAATTTACCAATTCCGTATCTTTTCGTATTTTTGTTCTCGTCTTGCCATTGCAAATTGGACATAATACCCATAACTGCCTTTCCATCGAAACACCACCTTTTATTTGAAAGGAATTAATTCTTTATTTTTTTTCGTAATCTTATAAATATATTCTTCTGGTGTAGGTCGTTTGTTCCTAAAATATTTTTGAAATTTGCCCTTATTTCTGGGTCTGCGCTGTTCATACTTTCATCAATCGTTTCTTCAATATTAGCCCGTACACCAGTCAATGACATATCACCTGCTTTTGCACCAGCATTCAGAGCCTTTTTAATATCCCGTTTTTTAAGTCCTATCATTTATGATTTCTCCATTTTAATATTCTAATAATAAGTCGAAATAATTAGATTGAAATACACGGTTCAATATATTTTTGTAAAAAATCTATGCGGTCAAATATTGTTGGTTTAAAATATGATGTAACTGCTATGACTATATTTTTCGACGGATTTATATATATAACATTCCCGCTATTTCCTATAGCCGCAAATATATGCTTATTTTCATCTACAATCCACCATAGATACCCATAAGACATATTTCTAAATTCGTTTCCACACCTATGATTTGGTTTTATCATTTCTTCAATCCATTTAGACGATACAATTTGTTTTCCATTATGAAAGCCTTTATCTAAACAAAGCTGTCCGATTTTCGCCATATCTGTTGCAGAAAAACACAAACCATATCCAGCTGTTCCTATTCCTTTGGGGTCGCAAAACCATATATTTTTTTGTGGGTCTTTACACATAGTAAAATGTTTATGTTCTTCGGCAGTTTCAGCTAAATAATTTATATGTTTTTCTACTCCAATGGGTTCAAATAAAAATTCGTTTGCAAAATCAACGACTTTTAGACCACTCGTTTTTGATATAATGCCAGTTAGTATATGTATGCCTAAAGTAGAGTATTTGAATTTTCCAGTCAATCCTTTTCTTCCACCCAGAAAATCTAAAGCTGAAATAGTCCAATCATCACTTGAACAAATTTTAGTCCACGGTTCGTACTTATACTTATAAGGTGCAGTCATAGTCAGTAAATGCTTGATTGTAACTTGTTGAATTGTTTTTTCTCCTCTTTTAATTTTATATTCAGGAAAAAATTCTAATACGGGCTGGTCTATACTTTTTATAAATCCTTTATCAAGTGCTATCCCTACAAGCAATGCTACAATACTTTTGGTTGCAGACATAACATGGCAAGTATCTATTTTTTCATAATTATTCCATTCATCAGAATAAACCTCTTTACCGTCTTTATAGCATGATATTTGACAGATATTAGGCTGTTTTTCTTTAATAAAATCGTGCAGTTCTTTTTTATTCATAGTATCAATTTCATCTCCATTTCACGTTATCGTATATGAAATATTCATTCACAAAATATAAATCTTTGATACATTTGCTTATTTCTTTTTTACCGGATAATAAATTTCAGTTACTAGGTCATCTTCATTTGAAGTTTGTGTTGGGTCAGTAATATAAACTTCATAAAGAGGACCATTGTTTTCATAACCGTTTTGTTCTGCCCATTCACATTGTTTCGTATAAATAGATGGCAAATTAGAATATCCACCATGTAGAGTTGTTTTTAAACATAGTCCCGGACAAAAATCTCTTGTTCCTGTAACAAATTGTTCTACTGGTATAGCAAATTCTGTATCTAATCCCAAAGGAGTAAACTCATCACCATGAAAAAGCACCATAGGTGGAGCATTGACAGTTAATTTGTCATATTGAATTTTCCTTAATATTGAATTAAAGCAACAAACGTATTGTTCTTCCATTTCAAATTTACAAACCATTTTACGAATAGAAATTAAATACATAGCTGGTACTTCAACAAGTTGTACATCAATCTTGTTCAAATAAGACATTATTGATTTTCCCTGTTTCAAAACTGATATATCCTCATTTAACCGTTCCGTAATTTGTGAATATACCTGTATTTGTTTCTCAAATTCTTTCTTTTTCTTATAAAGTTCTAAGCATAATTTTTCATTTGGTATTTGTTCTGATATAATAATCGTTCTAATTTCTTCCAAAGAAAAATTATATTGTTTTAGGCGGTTAATAAATAGCATAGTTTCTAACTGTTCAATGGAATAGTATCTATAATTATTCTCTGGGTTAATTTTGCTGGGCTTTATCAGTCCGATTTCATCATAGTAACGAAGCGTTTTTGTAGAAACTTTACATATCCTCGAAAATTCACCTATAGATAACATAAATCTCCTCCTCTCAATTCTCTTCCATACTTATGTTACACCTTCCCGTAAGGGTAAAGTCAATGCGATAATTCTATACGCATTGCCTTACTTAGTGTCTGCTGATTAAGCAGCTATCTGTAACTTCCAACTCTTATATCTGTTCCGGTCATACCAGAATCGGAACAG